>JABABF010000174.1 GCA_014238345.1 Gammaproteobacteria bacterium | reverse complement strand
TTTGAGCAACTGCAGGGAGGACAAATAATCTGCCATGTCACCGTGCGGCGGGATAATCACCACGGTAGAGCCATTCATAATGTGGTCACCAGTGAACAATAATTGATGTTCCTCCCACAAATAGCAAAAATGGTTGGCGACATGCCCCGGCGTGTGCAGGGCGCGCAAGACACCGCCTGACAATTGCAAGCATTCGGCGTGTAGCGGTCTGCGCTGAGGCACAAAACTATCGTCTTGAAAGCCATCATTGTGCGTCAACACCGCACCGATACACTCGGCTCCAGTGGCCGCGCGCAACGGTGCCGCCGCTGGTGAATGATCTGGGTGAGTGTGGGTGACCACAATATGGCTCAGCTGACCTCCGCTCGCCTCAAGAATGGCCTCTATATGGCTGGGCTCGGCAGGGCCGGGGTCCAACACCACATCAGCCTGCTCTCCCAGCAGGTAGGTATTGGTACCAGCACCAGTCAGTGGCCCGCCATTCGGAGCAGTGAGGCGACGCACTCCAGGCATCAACTCGACCACTTGACCAGGGACAATCTCGGCGCTCATCAGTTGTCCACGCCGGGGATGTCCACCACCGGATTCACTTCGGCACCGTAGTCCACCCCTGGCTGCTCAAAGCCAAACAGACCGAGAAACTCCCGCTGATAGCCGGCAAAATCAGACAACGACTGCAAATTCTCGGTATTTACTAAGGGCCACAGGCGCTCCACTTCTCGCTGTACTTCTGGTAGCAGTTCGATGCCGTCGCGGCGCAACCGCCCCTCGCTGTCAACACACTCCGGCTCTTGCCCGTACCACTGGCGCAAGAAACCGTCGATTTGCTCTATGCAACCCTCATGGGTACCGCGCTCTTTCATCACTTTGAACAACAGTGCCAAGTACAGCGGCATGATCGGTATCGCCGAGCTGGCCTGTGTGACCACCGCTTTCAATACTGCGACGCGCGACTGGCCACCGCTGGGCGCAAGGCGCGCATGTAGTAACGCCGACACCCGATCTAAATCCTTCTTGGCCGCACCGATAGTGGCATCGCCGTACAGCGGCCGAGTCAGCCGATCACCGATATAGGTATAGGCCACCGTGCGGCAGTGATCCGCCAACAAGCCTTCTGCCGACAGCCGCTCGATCCAGCGCTGCCAGTCATCGCCGCCCATCACCGCCACCGTGTCGGCGATCTCAGCCTCATTGGCGGGTTCAATGCACATCGTACTCACCTCCGCACTATCGGTATTCAGACTGCGCGACTCCACCGCTGCACCAATCGGCTTCAATACCGATTTGTGTGTGATGCCGGTATCTGGATGCTGGCGACGCGGTGAGGCAAGGCTGTAGACCAGCAGATCTAGCGGAGCCAAGGCCTTATCCTCACGCAACAGTGCCACGACCTGGTCCTTCAGCTCAGTGGAAAAGGCATCGCCATTGAGGCTGAGCGCATGATGTCCAGCCGCGCTCGCCGCCTCGTGGAAAGCCGCGCTGTGGTACCAACCGGCCGACCCGCTCCGCTTCGGCGTGCCAGGGCGTTCAAAGAAAACCCCTAAGGTGGCTGCCCCACTGCCAAAAGTCGCCGCGATGCGCGAGGCCAAGCCATAACCAGTAGAGGCTCCTATCACCAGTACCCGCGCCGGGCCACCATCAATCGCTCCACGGGCGCGCACCACGTCGATCTGGCGTTGCACAGCAACGGCACAACCCACCGGATGGGCTGTAATGCACACGAAGCCGCGTACTTTAGGCGTGACAATCATGAGGGTGAATCGGGCAGGGTAGTCTTGAAAGCTGGCGGCGGCTGGCTTTCGTCACCATTATCATGGAAAGCGGGCGGTCGCGCCAAATCTTCGATCAGTTCGCAGAAAAAGCGACCGGCCTCGGCGCCATTGATCACTCGATGATCGTAGGACAGGCTCAGCGGCAACAGCTGACGTGGCTGTAGCGCCTCGGCCACATAGACGGGTCGCGTATCTAACCGCCCCACCCCCAAAATCGCGGTCTGCGGCGCGTTCACAATCGGAGTAAAGCCGCGCCCGCCAATGGCACCCAGACTGGACAATGTAAAACTGCCCCCCTGCATCGCACTGAGACTAAGGCGTCCCTCGCGGGCATCGGTGGCCAACGCCATCAACTCCTCCCCCAGCGCCCACAAATCCTTGCGGTCGGCATCTCGCAACACTGGCACCACCAAACCAGTGGGCGTATCCACTGCTATGCCGATGTGTACATAGCGTTTGCAGACTAGGGTGCGGCCATCTGCATGTAAGGAGGCGTTGACGGCGGGATGTGCTGACAGGGCGCGAGCCAACGAGCGCAACAGGAATACCACGGGAGTCAGACGCACCCCACGACGCTCCATCTCAGGCTTGAGGCTACTGCGCAATGCCTCCAGCTCGGTCACATCCACCTCATCTAACTGAGTGACATGGGGGACATGTGCCCAGCTGGCAGCCATGTTGCGGGCAGTAGCGCGGTGAATGCGGCTCATCGGTCGCAATTCCACTTCGCCAAAAGCGGCAAAATCGACCGCAGGTACCGCGGGTCTGCCGCCATCGCGCAAAGCTTGACGCACATATCTTTGTAGATCCTCTTTGAGAATGCGCCCACGGGGGCCAGTGGCGGCCAATTGATGCAGCTCTACGCCCAACTCGCGAGCCATACGGCGCACCGCTGGACCGGCGTAGACCGACTTCGCGACACCCTCAGCCCGAGGAGATGCCGACCGAGCAACTGAGTGCTGCTGCGCTACGGCAGTTGCCGGGGGTGTCAGTGTCTGCTCAGCGGAGGAGGCAACGGGGGGAATCAGTGTCTTGGCATCAAGCTCGACCGCCGCACACTCCAGCTCCACCAAGGGCTGTCCAGCGCGCAAGTCGCTCGCACCTTCCTGCACATGAACGGACACAACACGCCCCGCCCACGGCGAGGGCACCTCCATGGAAGCCTTGTCCGATTCCAATATCACCAGTGATTGCTCAATCTCCACCGAGTCGCCGACCGCCACGCAGACCTCTACTAGCCGCACCTCCTCGGCACCGCTTAGATCCGGCACTGACACCAGCTCGCGCCGCGTTTGGGAAGGCGTAGCGGATTGCTGCGGGGTGTCTAGCTCACGCGCCGCCGACTCGGCCACCGTATCCGTAGCCACTGGCTCGGCAACCGCCTCGACTGAGGTAGGTGCTGGGGTCTGGGTTTCGGCGATGCCCGCAGGCGAGCCCTCCTCCACTTCCAGATCAAGCAAAGCCATCCCGACGCTCACCTGCGTGCCCTCGGTGAGGTGTAACGCGCTCACGCGACCAGCTAGAGGAGACGGCACTTCCATTGAGGCCTTGTCTGATTCCAATACCACCAGCGACTGCTCAATAGTCACTTGATCGCCGATGGCAACACACACTTCGATCAATTCCACTTCCTCGGCACCGCCGAGATCCGGGATGGGAACAGTGATAGAAGACAAGGCGGTAGCGCTCAGACGAGCATGGGGTTAGGTTTTTTCGGATCGATCTCATAGCGGCGGAACGCCTCTGTCAAGCGCTCGGCTGGCACGGCGCCAGTAGCCACCAACGAAGACAGCGCAGCCAATACAATAAAACGGTGATCCACCTCAAAGAAATGGCGCAGACGCGCACGGGTATCGCTACGCCCATAACCATCGGTGCCGAGTACTCGGTAGGGATGTGGCACCCAGCTGCGCACTTGGTCTGCGACTAGGCGCATGTAGTCGGTGGCAGCGATGACCGGCCCCTCGTGCGCCGCTAACAGTGAACTCAAATAGGACACCCGCGGGGTTTCATCGGGGTGCAGAAAATTCCAGCGCTCACACTGCAAGCCATCGCGCCTCAACTGGGTGAAACTGGTGACACTGTACACATCGGCCGCCACATCAAAGTCCTTGAGCAAAAGACGCGCCGCCTCACGCACCTCACGCAACACGGCTCCCGAGCCTAGCAGCTGCACCCGTGGGCACGCACCGATGGTGTCAGCCTCATCAAGCAAATAGATCCCACGCACAATCCCCTCTTCGGCACCACTGGGCATCTGCGGATGAGCGTAGTTTTCATTCATCGTCGTGATGTAATAAAAACAGTTCTCGCACTCCTGATACATGCGGCGCAAGCCGTCTTGAATGATCACCGCCAACTCGTAGCTGTAGCAGGGATCGTAGCTGACACAGTTGGGAATGGTCGAAGAGAGCAAATGACTGTGCCCATCTTGGTGTTGCAAGCCCTCTCCGTTCAGCGTCGTGCGACCAGCAGTGGCTCCGATCAAGAAACCACGTGCCTGAGCATCACCGGCGGCCCAGCTCAGGTCGCCCACGCGCTGGAAGCCAAACATGGAATAGAAGGCATAGAAGGGAATCATGGGATAGTCATTGCTACTGTAGGAAGTTCCCGCAGCGAGCCAAGCGCTAAAAGCCCCAGATTCGTTGAGCCCCTCCTCCAAAATTTGCCCCTTGGCATCCTCTTTGTAGTACATGATTTTTCCGGAATCCACCGGCGTGTACAGCTGACCTTGGGAAGAATAGATGCCGAGTTTTCTAAACAGCCCCTCCATGCCAAAGGTGCGCGCCTCATCGGGAATGATCGGCACGATGCGTTCACCGATATGCTCATCCTCGGTGAGGATGGACAGGATGCGTACAAAGGCCATCGTGGTCGAGATCTCGCGTTCACCGGTACTCTCCAGCTGGCGCTCAAAAGCCTCGATCGACGGCACAGGCAAAGAGCAAGGGGTGGCGCGGCGAGCCGGAATTGAGCCCCCCAGCGCGGCGCGGCGCTCGCGCATATAACTGATTTCCGGGCTATCTTCCGGCGGTCGGTAGTAGGGCACATCAGCGATTTCTTCATCGCTGATCGGCACACCGAAGCGATCGCGGAATCTTTTCAATTCTTCCAAATTCAATTTCTTCAAGGAATGGGTTTCATTGCCGGCCTCGCCAGCCGCTCCCATACCATAACCTTTGACCGTTTTAGCAAGTATCACTGTCGGTTGCCCTTGATGCGCCACCGCAGTGCTGTAGGCAGCATAGACCTTGTACGGATCGTGCCCTCCCCGATTCAGCCTGAGGATGTCATCATCGGACAAGTGCTCTACCAAACGCAACAGCTCGGGGTGCTTGCCAAAAAAATGCTCACGAGTATAGCCACCGCCGCTGTAGCGATAATTTTGGTAATCGCCATCCACTGCCTCGTCCATACGGCGCTGCAACACACCGTTGTCATCTTCTTCCAACAGCGGATCCCAGTGACGCCCCCACACCACTTTGATGACATTCCAGCCAGCACCACGAAACACCCCTTCGAGTTCTTGAATAATCTTGCCATTACCGCGCACCGGACCGTCGAGGCGCTGCAAATTGCAGTTGATGACAAAGATCAAGTTGTCCAATTGCTCGCGGCCAGCCAGCGAAATCACCCCCAAGGACTCGGGTTCATCGCACTCTCCATCACCGACATAGCACCACACTTTGCGGTCGCCGTGCTCAACCAAATCGCGGCGCGCCTGATATTTCATTAAATGCGCTTGGTAAATCGCCTGAATGGGACCTAGCCCCATAGAGACTGTCGGAAACTGCCAGTAATCCGGCATCAGCCAAGGATGCGGATAGGAGGACAGACCGTCACCGTCCACCTCGCGCCGAAAATGATCGAGCTGTCGCTCGCTGAGCCTCCCTTCGAGATAGGAATAGGCATAGATACCGGGGGAGCTATGCCCTTGAAAATAAATCAGATCGCCGAGTTGTTCCCCTTGATCTCCGCGAAAAAAATAATTGAAGCCGACATCATAGAGCGTGGCGATTGATGAAAAGGTCGAGAGGTGACCGCCTAGGCTCGCATCGTGGCGATTGGCTCGCATCACCATAGCCAAGGCATTCCAACGCACCAGCGAGCGAATACGGCGCTCCATAAACATATCGCCAGGCATACGCTTTTCCTGCGCCACCGGGATAGTATTGCAATAGGGCGTGAAGAGACTCTCAGGCACCCGCACACCGGCGCGCCGGGCGCGCGCAGTCACCATTTCCAGCAGATAGGCCGCTTGCTCTGTACCGCAGTGACGCAGCACATCGTCCAACGCATCCTCCCACTCACGCGCCTCAGCGGTATTTGCTTCGGTTGTGCCGAGCTCAGCTGTCACTGCGTGAAACCTCTTGGCACCGCACCACCGCCAGACACAGACTTCCTCGGATTAATGGAGTAAGTACCAGTGCCGGACAGCACGCTTGAAGGATGCCGCCGATGCGATAGCACTACGGGCAGCCAAGCCTCCGCTCGGGCCATCTCCAGGCGTACGCAACAGTACTTCACGACGCTGTGGTGCAAGCAAGAGTTCGTTGCTAAATGCCAGCCACTGTTGCAGTGAGGTGGCTCTTAGAGCAACCGCCATTTGCTCTCTATGCCGGAAATCAATCTGCCCCAACGCAATTTCACCCCAATAGCGGTTGGACAGCGCACGCTGAGATACCGGTGGAGCTAATACCTTGCCAATGAGTCCATCACGCTGGCGCACAAACTCATCATCACTCATCGCCTGCACCAGCCGCCCCAACGTCACGCTGAAGAAATCGCGCATTTGCGCCTCTATCTCCGCCGCCGGAACCTGCGGCGACTGGACAACAAAAGACACTCCAGGCACCTCCCCCACGCGCTGATAACGCGCCGCCACCACATAACCCAGCTGACGCACCGTGCGCAGTTCTTCAAAAAACAGCGGATGCAGGATATGGGCGACAAGAGCGCTCAGTGCCTGATCGTGATAGGACTCACTGGGCGCTTGGAAATACAGCAATACGGCCGCGTCGTCGTGTTCAAAATTGCGCCCCCACACCCACGGGCGGGCACTGGGCTCAATGCGCGCAGTAGCTAGCGGGGGCAAGGGCTTGTCCCTCTTGTCACCACCGACAGCCGATTGCGCCCAGTGTGCAAGGCGCTGGGCATCCAGCGCTTCCAAGTTGCCGTGCGCCAAACCTTGTATATAGTTGTTTTCCAACACCAGTTTGGCAAAATCGTGCAAGCTGGCCAGATCGACCTGTTCTAAGCCAGCGATGAGCGCCTCCTCAGTGTAGACCCCGCGCTGTATCAGCTGCACCAACCCCGCCATCAAACGCCGATACGGCGCGACTCGACTCGCCGCCCGCCACTCACGCAACTGCTCCTCGCGCAACACTTGAAAACGAGAAATCGCCAGCTCTGGCTTGCGCAAAGTGCCTAACACGCGCAACAACAGCTCATCTTGACGATCTTGGAAGCCGCTGATGTCCACCCTTAAGCCGCGCACTGTGGCATGCACATCAAAACCTAAGCCAGCGAGCAAGGCCGCATAGGTGGACTCGTTCAGTTCATCGCGCAACATGCGAGCGAGCAATGCATTCATGGCGGCATGCACCGCTGTGTCCGATGCCTGTGGAAAGCGGATGGAAAAACGTAGGTCGGTGTGCGGGCGCCGAAAATGGCTGTCCTGCTGAAACCACATCTGAAAACGTCTTCCGTAGCGCAACAGCAAGGGAGGCTGCCCCAACTCATAGTCCAGCGAAGCTGGCAATAACGCCAGGCTCTCCGGGATGAAAGAATTGGGTTCAGGCAAAGCTAGCGCATAGTCTTGCGGGTCGGCCTCAGCCCAGCTCTGTAGTGTGCGCGGCGCGATGGCAGACAAGCCATAGGGGGTGTTGTAATACTCACTTCGGGCGTTGACCGGCAATCCCGGAGCGCTCAGTAGCAATAGGCAGTTGGCCGGACGCAGACTATTGAGCATATTCCGGATCCGCTGCGGGCGAAATTGATCCATCAGGTAAGCCCCGCGCAACGCATAGCGCATGGGATACTCGTGCATACTTGCCGCCAAGCTAACTGCTGTAGCCTGCGGTGCCCGCGGATCTTGAAAATCGAATTGTAGCGCCGCCAGCTGACTCATCTCCTTGAAGCGCCACGCCTCAGGTGAAGTATTGTGCAACAGGTTAATTGAAGCAAACAGCAATTCCACGACAGCATCGACTTCCTGCAAGCCCTCTGCGCTGAGATTCACTATCAGCTCAAAGGTGCCTCCACCGCGATGTCGCTGACCAGCACCCGCCGATAGCGCCACCGCCCAGCCGCGTCTTTTCAGCTGCGATAACGCACTGCCAGCCCCTTCGTGACCTAACAATTCTGCAATGTAGTAAAGCGGCTTGGTGCGCCAGTAGCGGTAGCTGTCCGGCACCGGGAATATGAGACGCAACTGACGCTGCTCTCGATTGGGGAGTACATAGCCCCAGCTACCGAGTACATCGTCATCAAATAATGGGGCACGGATGTTGGATTGCCGCCCACTGCCAGAGGCGATACCAGCAAAGCGCTCTTCGACCATCTGCTGCAGTTGGTCTAGCGGCTGTGGGGCGACGAGGACCAATGCCATACGACCCGCCGTGTAGTAGCTACGAAAGAACTCGCCCACCGCTTCGTTCAGCCCCTCACTGCCCAAAGTCTCAATATTGCCGATCGCCAAGCGCGACCTGGGGTGCGCTGGGTTCAGTAAGTGCCGCAGCACATCCTGCTGGCGGCGTCCCATGTGCTCAATGCCCGCACGATATTCTGAGTGCACCGCCTGCTTCTCGCGGTCGACATAGCGCTCGCTTAGCTGCGGAGCGATGAAGAAACGTGCAAAACGGTCCAGCGCCATAGCCAGCTGCTCTGGGTCGATGTCAAAGAAATAGTTGGTGTGCTCAAAGCTGGTATAGGCATTGTAGCTGCCGCCATGCGTGGTGATGAACTGTTGATAATCGCCGCTCTCGGGGTAGAGATCAGTGCCCAGAAATAACATGTGCTCCACAAAATGGGCAAGACCGAGCCGTGTGCCGGGGTCGTTGCGACTACCCACCGCCACCGCCAGTGCCGCCGCCGCCCGCGGTGCATCTCGGTCGGAGACCAACAACACGCGCAGGCCATTGGACAGCCGCCGGACACGGTAATCTCGCGAGTCGCTGGTTCCCTTGTCGATGGTGGGGGCGGCCAGTGCCAGTGGCGATGTGATGCACAGTGTCCCAACCACCAGCCCCCCGAGCGCCAACCGCCAACTGTACTTGATAATGCTCATCTGTCCTGCAATGCGGGCAAGGGCAAACTGGGCCATGTATTGAGCAAGGTTTTGCACAAAGTGGCCAAGGGAATGGCGAAGAACACCCCCCAAAAACCCCACAAATGTCCAAAGACCACCACTGCCATGATGATCACCACCGGATGTAAACTGACGGCATCAGAAAATAGCAATGGCACCAGTAAATTGCCATCCAGTATCTGAATCAGAAAATAGGCTCCACACAGATAGAAGAATGGCGCACTCAGCCCCCATTGCGCATAGCTGATGAGCAACACGGGTATCGTCACAATCGCCGCCCCTACATAGGGAATCACCACCGATAGCCCAACGGCAACGGCGAGCAAGGCGGCATAATCCAAGCGATTGACGACAAATACAGCGTAACTGATGCCGCCGACAATCAAAATTTCAGTGAATTTGCCCTCCACATAGTTGCCCATTTGCTGTTTCAACTCCTGCCATATCGGCGCTAGCCGCTCATTGTGGTCAGGTAGTAAATGGATGCGGAACCAAGTCATCATCTGCTCTCTATCTTTGAGCAAAAAGTACGACATCAGCGGCACTAAGAACAAGTAGATCAACACAGAGGCAATGTTAGACAAGGTGGTGAAGCCACTGCTGAGCATGGTGCTGCCCACACGCCGGAACTCCTGTTGGATAAATTCTCCAGCCTGCGCGGCGGCATTCTTACCCAAGCTACCGCCCAGAGACTTATCAAGCGCCTCCACCAGCTGTACCACCGCACCCTTGAGGCGGGGCAAACTATCGTACAGTGCGCCAAACTGCTCCCAGACCACTGGTGCCATAATCAGTAATGAACCGTACAACAGGATAAGCAACAACAGGGTGGTCAAACCCACCGCAAGACCGTGTGTGCAACCCGTTGACTCTAGCAAATCCACCATCCTCTGCAGCAAAAATGCAAGTACTAGGCTGGCCAGTAGAGGCGCCAAGATGGCGCTGGAAAACTCTATGAGCAACACGCTGACCACCACAATGAACAGCAGGAAGAGTGCTTCAGCCCCCCCCAAGTGGCGACTGAGCCAATCGCGGACCGGAGACGGGGTCACAGTGCTAGGCATCCCCCGATGAACAACGGGTCTTCTCAAGCAAAAATCGGTATTCTCCACCGCTCTGCTCGTGTTTCAATAACAGACATTCGCCGAGCTCAGCCACAATGCTAAAGTCGCGCTCAACGCCGGGATCAGTCGCCAACACACGCAGGCGCTGCCCGGGGATCATGGTATGTAATGCTTGGCGTAGCCGCAACAGCGGCAACGGGCACTCAAGGTGGCGTGCATCCAACTCTTGGGGTGGTGTTGCGCTCATAGAAAAATGATGGGTTGCTAGGCTATTATTATCACATCAATACCAAACAACGGGGGATGATGTCTACCCGTTGCCTACAACCACACAACTAGCGTAGAACAAATCTTATGTTAGCAAAAAAGATAGTGGCCCGAATCGGTGTGGGAGCCGCTCTGCTGGGGGCACTGGTGATAACGGCGGCAAGCCCGCCCCAATTGCCGCTCCTTGATGCCCCTGTATCCTCCATATCAGAGCGCGAACAACTGCGGCTCGGTCGCGCATGGTTGCGCGCTTTCCGCAGCAAAACCAACGCGGTTGAGGATGCACTGATCGAGGACTACTTGGAGCAGCTGACGCATCGACTGGCGGCAGAGGGTGTCGCTAGGAGCCAGCCACTGGAGGTGTTTTTAGTCTACTCACCCACATTGAATGCCTTTGCGTTGCCTGGCGGCATCATTGGCATCCACACCGGGTTGCTGTTGCACCTGCGCGACGAAGCAGAACTGGCATCGGTGATAGCACATGAGCTGAGCCACTTGCAGCTACGGCATTTTGATCGCAAGCGCGAATTGCAAGAGCGCGAGCAATTGCCGCTACTAGCCAGCCTGCTGGCCAGTATCGTCCTGCTCAGTACCGTCAACCCGATCGCTGGCATTGCCGCCTTGAGTGCCACTCAGGCAGCGACGATAGAGCGGCGACTGCGTTATAGCCGCGAATACGAACTCGCAGCCGACCAGAGTGGTATGGAGCTGATGCTGGCAGCTGGTTACGACCCAACAGCCGCCTTGCGCGGCATTGAGCGCCTGCAAGAGGCGGCGCGCTTTTATCAGCGAGTACCGGAATTTTTGCTTACCCATCCAGTACATGCACACCGCCTCGCCGCACTGCGAGAGGCAGGACACCACTACAACACTGCATCAGTGCCCGCACCGATGGAATCACTACAGTTCGAGCTAATGCGCGCCCGGGTTCAGGCCGTACACAGCGCTGAGCCCGCCAAAGCGGTAGCTGCCTTCATCGCCGAGCGGCAACGTCAGCCGACTAGTACTGCGGCGGTCTACGGCCACGCGCTAGCACTAGCGGCCGCTCGGCAGCCACAGCTGGCTTGGCAAACTATCGCCCCTTTGCTAGAGGACGCACCGCTACTGGCGGTGGTGGACTCCGCCGCCACGCTGGCGGCCAATGCTGGCGAGATGGACACCGCGTTGGCGTTGCTGATGCACCATCGGCGCCTGAATCCAGACAACTATGTCTTGGACACCAGCTACGCCCGACTCGCTTTGCGTGCTGGGCGAGTACGCACATCCCTGCACGCTGCGCGGCGTCAAACCGTGCTACGACCCCGAAAAATCGGTGCCTGGAAAGCGTTGGCCGCCAGCCACGGGGCGGCGGGCACGCTGGCCGGTGTACATCGCGCACAGGCTGAACAACACATACTGGCGGGACAGCTTGCCGAAGCGCGACGGCTCTTAGGTCGCGCCCAACAATTGAGCCGCAACTACCGCGAGCGAGCCAAATTGCAACAGCGACTCACCGAACTCCAAGTATTAGAGCGCGAACAGCTGGCACTGCTCAATGGCAACGGAGCTTGATCACTCAAGTGGTGTAGGACGATACGCTGAGCGCTTCAAAGGCATGGGCGCACGCCGCGCACAGCTCTCAGAAAAATCCAACATGCGTTGCAAAGGCACCATCGCAGCATGCGCCAAGTCATCCGGCACCGACACCTCGTTGTAGCCCTGCTCCAATGAATCCGCCAAATTCTCCAAGTGGTTCATCGCCATCCACGGACAGCGCGAGCAGCTGCGGCAAGTGGCTCCGGCTCCGGCGGTGGGGGCGATCAGAAACTGCTTATCCGGTGCCACCTGACGCAGGCGTCGGAACAGACCTTGGTCAGTGGCAACAATAAAAATACGCTGCGGAAGACTGCGCGCATAATCAACAATCTGCGAGGTGGAGCCGATGGCATCCGCCAGTTCCAATACCGACAGCGGAGCCTCCGGATGCGCCAATACTGCAGCATTAGGGTGTGCGGCCTGCAAATCCAAAATGCCGCGTGCGCGGAACTCTTCATGCACCACACAACTGCCCTCCCACAGCAACATGTCCGCACCAGTCTGCGAGCGGATGTGAGCCCCCAGATGCTGATCCGGTGCCCACAATACGGCTTTGCCACCCTCGCTTAGGTGATCTACCACGCTACAGGCGATGCTCGAAGTCACCACCCAGTCGGCTCGCGCCTTGACTGCGGCTGAGGTGTTGGCATAGACCACCGCAACCCGCTCCGGATGGGCACTGCGAAAAGCGGCAAACTCCTCGGCTGGGCAACCCACATCAAGCGAACAGGTGGCCTCCAGCGTCGGCATCAGCACCCGCTTGCTCGGCGTGAGGATCTTGGCTGTCTCACCCATAACGCGCACCCCAGCCACCACCAGTGTTGTCGCCGGATGATCGCGCCCAAAGCGCGCCATTTCTAGAGAATCAGCGACGCAACCACCCGTATTCTCAGCCAGTGCTTGGATATTGGGAGGCGTGTAATAATGCGCTACTACTACAGCGTCTTCGGCGCGTAGCAGGCGCTCAATGCGCTGTAGCAGTTCCCGCTGACTCGCCGGGGTATGTACGGCGGGAACCAACTGATCGGCGTGGTCGAGAAAGTTTTGTACGACGGCGCGCTGGCGCGCCCCCAGCGAGGGCTGAGATACTGTTGACATGGCACTAAATTGGGGGCACGATGAGCCAGCAAGAGTTTGCAAATCATACCATGACTTGAGCTGAGAATGAGCCGAGCACGGATTCTTCGCAACAAGCACATCAACGAAGACCACGCAGTGGGTCGTGAAGGATTCGAACCTTCGACCAACTGGTTAAAAGCCAGCTGCTCTACCAACTGAGCTAACGACCCGATGCAGCTATTGTAAATGGGGGGGGCTCCTGTGCTGGATCCTCTAGTCCAGCATCGGAAAAACCCTGCTGGCGCAGGCGGCAACTGTCACAGCGACCGCAGCGACGACCTGCCACATCGGGCTGATAGCAGGATATCGTCTGGGCATAGTCAACACCCAGCGCAAGACCCGTGCGAATAATCTCCGCTTTGCCCATCGCCATCAACGGGGCTCGAATCTCGGGAGCCCGCCCTTCGATGCCAGCTCTAGTTGCCAAACTGGCTAATTGCCCGAAGGCCGCCACAAATTCTGGGCGGCAATCCGGATAGCCAGAGTAGTCGACGGCATTCGCTCCGATAAACAATGCCTTGGCTTCCAGCACCTCGGACCAACCCAATCCCAGCGTCAACAACAAGGTGTTGCGCGCTGGCACATAGGTGCTAGGGATGCCCGCTACGGCGCGCTCTGGCACCGCGATCGACAAATCCGTCAGCGCTGAACCGCCAATGGCTCCGAGATCTACGCGGATCACACGGTGCTCAACAACACCGTGTGCTCTCGCCACCTGCTCAGCGGCGCGCAACTCAATGCGGTGACGCTGACCATAATCCACGCTGAGGGTGTGGCAGGCATAGCCTTCAGACACCGCCAAAGCCAACACGGTGGCGGAATCCAAGCCACCGGACAACAGCACCACAGCGCGCTCAGCGGCCTGGCTCATCGCCCCAAATCAGCTTATGCAGCTGCAGTTGCATGCGCACGGGCAAGTGATCACGGAGAATCCAATCGGCCAACTGTCGTGGCGACAGCTGGTCGTGGCTCGGGGAAAACAGCAGCTCGGCGACTCGCCCTTCCAGACGATGGCGATGCAGCTGTTCCACTGACCACTGGTAGTCCCGCTCATCACAGATAACAAACTTGAGCTGATCTCGCTCCGTCAATACTGCCAAGTTGTCCCACAAATTCTTATCCTGCTCGCCAGAGCCCGGGGTCTTGATATCCATAATCCGCACTACACGCGCATCTGCCACCGCCACTGGCAGTGCTCCACTGGTCTCCAACGACACTTGGTAGTTGGCATCACACAAAGCACGCAACAAAGGTTGACAGGCAGGTTGCGCCAAAGGTTCACCTCCGGTTACGGTGACATAGCGTGGGGCATGGCTAGCCACCTCCGTGAGAACCTCGGCCAGCGAATGCCAAGTGCCGCCGTGAAAGGCATAGGCGGTGTCGCAGTATTGGCAACGCAACGGGCAGCCCGTCAAGCGCACAAAGACCGTCGGGATGCCGCTACTCAGGCTTTCACCTTGTAGGGAATAAAAAATCTCAGTGATGCGTAGCCGCTCGGCTGCCTGCTGTTGCAAGATGGACAATAGCTCAGAAATGCTGGCGCAGATAGGAAGCGGCTAGACGTGCGGCAGCCGACCCAGGCACCCCGCTGTAGCTGCGTACAACGCGCTCTAATAATTCCCGAGACCGCGTGCGCTCACCCTGCAAATGAAGGATATTTCCCTGCTTGAACAATGCATCGGGCACACGTGTGTGCTCTGGAAAATCCTGCACTAGGCGCTCGAAGTAGACCAGTGCATCAGGCAGCTCTACTGGCACTGCTGCCAGCGCCAAATCCCCCAACCAATAAATAGCGTTGGGCGCATTTTCGCCACCGGGCCACTCAACGAGATAACGCTGAAAGGCTTGGCGCGCTTCCAAATAACGCCCAGCCTTGACTTGCTCATAGGCCACCAAGTAAGCACGGCTCTCCTCGGCAGCATTTTGTTCGGCTATGGCGAGTGCTGGATCCGTCTCAGCATTGCTCTGTTGCAGCTGCTCCAAACTCTGCAGTCGCGCCTCCAGCTCAAGGTACTGGCGCGTTTGGCGCTGACGCAATGCCTCCAAGGTCGCGTTCTGCTGCTCCATTTGGCCGCGCAACTGACGCAGTTCCTCCTGTAGGAAACGCACATAGTCAAACAGCTCTTGAATCAATGCTTGGCGCGATGTGCCCTCTTCGGTGCCATCCCGATAGGCCTGCGCCTGAACGCTGACTGGGCCAGCGGCAACCGCGCACAGCACGGCGCACAGCAACCCGCTGATAGGCGACGCCCTGCACCGCCCAGCCCGCTGCTTACCTCGCTTCGCCACCATCGGCCAAAACAATAATGTGCGCCCGGCGGTTGCGAGCCCAATTCTGCTCACCACGCCCCCTTTCGACCGGCACTTCCTCGCCTAAAGAGACCACCTCAAAGTTCGCGGATGGCACCCCCTGCAGTACCAAATAACGCGACACCGATTCAGCTCGCAACTGAGCAAGCGCCAAGTTGTACTCACGCGTGCCGCGCTCATCTGCATGTCCTTCAATGCGCACTGAGCGACGAGATGCCTTGAGATACTCGACCCAAGGAGCCAACAAACGGCGTGAAGCCAGCGTCAATTCAATGTTGTCGAAGCGAAAATAAACCAAACTGGCCGCTGGCATGGGCAAGCCTATTGGTGGGGCAGGCTGCACCGCCTCCGGTGGAATATTGTTAACTGCGCGGGGGATCTTGCGCACCTGCAACGGCGACTGGTGTACTACTTGTTGTTGCGGCTGCCGCTGAGCCGACCTCGGAATCTCTGATAGCTGCGTACAGCCCACCAGTACCAAGATAGGCAACAATCTATATGTGCTGTATACCCGCCGCCAAATGGTTGTTGAAGAATCCATCACTGTGTATCTAATCGTTGCCAAGTGCCTGTAAACGGTGACCAGGCTGGCTCGCTGACATCACCAGTTCGCGCTGGCAAGCGCGCACGGAAGTCACTGTCCAATGCGGCGACAGCCAGCACCCTACGACCTTCATAGCGCGTTGCATACATTAGCATAATACCATTGGGAGCTACAGTCGGCGACTCATCCAGCGTATTGCCTGTTAAGATGCGCGGCTGTTTATCAGCGAAGCGATAGAGGGCTATATTGTATTGCCCCTCCGCTTGGGGCGCATTACCGCTGTGTACAGCTAAAAATCCTGACCCATCGGGCAATGCCACCGCTCCAGCATTGTAGTTGCCGATAAAACTGATCCGCTCCGGTTGCCCGCCGTCCAGCGCCACACGATAGATCTGTGGAGACCCGCCGCGATCTGAGGTGAAGAGTAGAGAACGTCCATCGGGCAACCATGCTGGCTCGGTATCGACCGCAAAATGTCGCGTCAGGCGGCGCATTTTTCCATCTGCGCGTCCACTTGCATGCAATGATAGCAAGTGAATATCAATATTGCCGCCTTGCGCCACTGCCACTGCCAACTGGCTACCATCGGGGGAAAAGGCGGGGGCACTGCTGTACTCCCCCTCGCTGAGTAGCAACTGAGGAGCATCACCCGACAGGGATTGACGAAAGATCGCCGCACGACCCTGCTCAAATGAAACATAAGCCAGCGACTTGCCATCTGGCGCCCAAGCTGGCGATAACAGCGGTTTGTGGCTCTCGCGCAATACCCGCCCTCTGGCTCCGTCCACATCCGCCACAATCAAACGGTAAAGGGCTGCGCCACCCTCTTCTTCAACGTGCGTGATATATGCCATGCGCGTCGCAAATACCCCACGCGCCTTGCTCAGGTGCCCATAGAGCAGATCACTCAGCGTATGTGCTAGATCACGCAACTGCCCGGTATCGCTAGAAATCTCCCAAGCATCCAACAACCGTTGTCCGTGGACATCATATAGTTCTAGACGCACCCGCAGGCCATCGGCGAGCTCGGTGCTGGGATTAACCGTGCCGAGCACGAGGTAATCAACTTGCAATTGTGACCACTAGCGAAAAAAAATCCGCTGACCCGCCCCCGGTTGACTCAGCATTTGAGAACGTGGCAATACGGAAAAGCGTCCGGTGCGCCATAAGTCTGCGCCGACGATCGCCGCTAGCGTGCCCGGCGCACTGCGCGACACCTCCCAAGTGAATGGCACCACTGCCAAGGGGGTCGGCTTATCGTCACCATGGGTGATCTCAATCAGCAGCTCAGCCGCAGCCTGTGGCATCAACAACAATGCTATCGCAAAGATACCACTGGCGGCACAGCACCGGAGCCCGCTCATAACCCCAATACATCCTGCGGGCGAAACAACAAGCGCAAGCGGCGGAAAGATTTCTCAAAGAGCTCAGGCGGCATCTCCTGCAACAACGGGAAATGGTCGGCGCGACGCACGGCAGCCCGCGCCGAGGCATCGAAGAGAGCATCACCACTGCTACGCACCACTGTGACCGAGATGACATCGCCCGAAGGCACCAGACGGATCGCCAACTCTGCTTCCACGCCATCGGCCATCCCCGGCGGGCGCCGCCAACTGCGCTCGACCTGAATAGCAATGGCGGCACGGTAGGTGCTGGTCTCATCCTCCCAGTCATCGCCACTTGCATCGCCCCAGTTAGCCGCCTCCTGTCGAAACTGCTCTTCCATCAGCAAGGATTGGCGCAATACACCCGGATGGTAGCCTGACAGAATCGGAGCAACAGAGGGCTCCGAGGGAGATGCCTCTGGCAGCACTTCCTCCGGTAACGGGGTGGTGGGCTCGTCGCTGAGCGCTGGCAAATCCGGTAAGACCCACGGAGCAACAGCTGGCGCAGGAGCGAGCAACGACTGGTGTGGCGCTGTAGTGGGGAAGGACGCAACTGCAGAGCCGACCTCGCCCACTGGCCGCGACGACAATGCCAAGAGGCGGGCACTTAATGGCACGGAGGTCTGAACACGGGGATGCGACTCGCGCCATAGGGACTGCCCAGACCAACCCAAAGCGGCGCAGTAGATCGCCACGAGATGTAACAACAACGCCGCCGCCAATGGCAACCCCATATCACGTAGCCACAGCACCATTGCGCCCGCTCAGAAGCCCGACGGGGGCTCGGTCACCAAACCCACTTCCTCGACTCCAGCTGCGCGTAGCACCGACATCAGCTCCATCACCACGCCATAGGACACCGCGGCATCACCGCGAACCATGACTGGCTGGCGGGGATTGCGCTCCAACAGAATGCCGATGCGGCGACCCAGCTCGCTGAGATCGGCCTCGGTACCGCCAGCAACCCCCAAATCCAGTCTATAGGAGCCATCTTCCAGCACCCATATCTGCAATGGTTCGCGCTGTGCGGCCTCTAAGCCATCTGCTGCCACCTGTGGCAGGTCTACGGCAATGCCCTGTGTGAGCAACGGGGCTGAGATCATGAAGATAACAAGTAGCACTAGGCTCACATCAATATAGGGGACGACATTGATCTCGGCCATCGGTCGACGACGACTCACCGTGTAGTATCCTCCTCTGGCTCCTCTGGTGCCACTACCCCCGCCCCCTCGCCACCAGCGTCCGGCTGCACATCACCCGATGGCTCATCCGACGGCGGCACCACACCATGCAAACGACGGTGTAACAAAGCTGAGAATTCATCGCAAAAAGAGGAGAAATCTCGTGAGATCCGCTCTAAGGCAACCGCATAGCGGTTATAGGCGATCACCGCTGGAATGGCGGCAAACAACCCCATGGCTGTGGCAATCAGCGCCTCGGCAATGCCTGGAGCCACCACGGCCAACGAAGCCTGCTCAACACCCGCCAAACCGATGAAGGCATTCATGATGCCCCATACCGTGCCAAACAAGCCAATATAGGGCGCTGTAGAGCCCACAGTGGCAAGAAACCCTAAATGTACATCTAGGCGATCTTCCTCGCGCACTCGCACCACAGCCATGGGGTTGTTTGCCGCCATTCCAGCGGTGATCGCCTATAACCGCTATGCGGTTGCCTTAGAGCGGATCTCACGAGATT
>JABABF010000173.1 GCA_014238345.1 Gammaproteobacteria bacterium | reverse complement strand
TGAATGCTGTCTCCACCATGGGCGGCATGGGTGGTGCTGATACGGGTGGATCCTGTACGCTGGACACACAGAGCTGCGAGGTTTGCCAGTGAGGGAGATGCTGACAGCGCTCAAGCGTGGGCCAAGCGTGGGTGCGGTGCGCTACGGCGCGGTGCGCTGCATAGCGCCACTACGGCGAAGTGGCAATTTAGGGATTAATTGGGTTATATTGGGTTATATAGGAGGCAGATCGATTGTGGCGCTTAATTGGACAGCATTAGATGACAGCACCCCCACACCGCTGGATGCGGGGGACAATATTCTGGATACCGGGGCGGCACTGACATCCCGCTCAATGTCGGTGGGTGGTGGCATCAATAGTGGCCTGGGGCCGCTGGAAATGGGTGCCGATCGTGTGCGCGCCGAGGACAAGCGTATCATCAACTGCCACGCCGATGTCAATCAGCTGGTGCCTTTGCGCTATGACTGGGCATGGCGCAAATACCAAGAGGGCTGCGCCAACCACTGGATGCCGCAGGAGATCAACATGGCCGCTGATATTGCTCTGTGGCGCGATCCGGTAGGTCTGAGCAGTGATGAGCGCCAGATCGTCGAGCGCAGTTTGGGGTTTTTTTCCACTGCGGATTCTATGGTGGCCAATAACCTCGTCCTAGCGGTCTATCGCCATATCACTAATCCCGAGTGTCGGCAGTATATCCTGCGCCAAGCCTTTGAAGAGGCGATTCACACCCATGCCTACCAGTACTGCATTGAGTCCTTGGATATGGATCAGAGTGCGGTCTTCAACATGTACCGCGAGGTGCCATCAGTCGCCGCCAAGGCCGCTTGGGCACTGGACTACACCAAGGAATTGTCCGATCCCAATTTCTGCACCGGTACGCCGCAGGCAGATCAGACGTTGTTGCGCAATCTGGTCGCCTTTTACGCTGTTCTAGAGGGAATATTTTTCTACTGTGGTTTCTCGCAGATTCTCGCGTTGGGTCGGCGCAATAAGATGGCGGGCGTCGCCCAGCAATTTCTGTACATCC
The DNA here is from genome assembly GCA_014238345.1 of Gammaproteobacteria bacterium. GTDB lineage: Bacteria > Pseudomonadota > Gammaproteobacteria > JABABF01 > JABABF01 > JABABF01. Next base: position 8,297 of record JABABF010000173.1, on the reverse strand, counting down.
TCCGCGATGAGTCGATGCATCTCAACTTCGGCATGGATGTGATCAACCAGATCAAACGTGAGAATCCGCAGCTGTGGACACCGGACTTTCAGCGCGAGGTTGTCGCGATGATTGTTGAGGGCACCCAGCTCGAGGTGGACTATGCCCGCGATACGATGCCTCGCGGTGTGCTGGGGATGAATGCGGCGAGTATGGAGGAATACCTGCATTTCATCGCCAATCGTCGGCTCAGCCAACTAGAACTGCCGCAGCGCTTCAAGGCTCAGAATCCCTACCCGTGGCTGAGTGAGATGCTTGACAATCGCAAATTAGAGAACTTTTTCGAAACGCGGGTCAAAGACTACCGAGTCGGCGGGGCGCTCTACAGCTGAGTGGCGTATTAGCCCCGGGCACGACGAATGGTGTGGGACACGGGTGCGCGGTGTAGCTGATGGTTGCCGCAGAGCGCTCTCTTATCCCCGCTGAAGAGCGGTTGATCCACGCGCTCGACTTGCCCACGGTCGCCGTTGCACGTCGCCATGTGGAGCAGCTCGGCGACATGGTGCACTTTTACAAAGTGGGGTTGGAGTTATTCGTTTGCAGTGAGGGTGCGGCGCTGGTCGACTGGCTGTTGGCGCGCGGCCTCAAGGTTTTTTTAGATCTCAAGTTTTTTGATGTGCCGCGCACTGTAGCCGCCACCGTGCGACAACTGTGCGGGCGTGGCATCCATTTTCTCAGTGTGCATGGTGACGATGCCATATTGCAGGCCGCTGTCGACGAGAAAGGAGATACGGGGATTTTGGCTGTTACGGTGCTGACCAGCTTGGATCGGGGGGATTTGCTTCAGCTGGGCTTTGACTGTGACCCCGCCGCTCTCGTGCTGTCGCGGGCACGGCGGGCACAGGCCATCGGTTGCGACGGCGTAGTGGCCTCGCCGCAGGAAGCGGCCGCGTTGCGGCGTGAGCTGGGCAGTGATGGGGCGCTGTTGTTCACGCCCGGTATTCGACCGGCTCATCGCACCGAGAGCGACGATCAGAAGCGCACGGCGCATGCGGCTGCGGCGATCACGGCCGGTGCGGATTACATTGTGGTTGGGCGGCCGATCCACGCCGCCGCCGACCCACTCGCCGCTGTTGCCGGTCTGCAAGCCGATATTCGTGCAGGCTTGGCGGCGCGCGAGCTTAGTTAGGTCACTGCGCTCCCGCGCCACATCATCAGTGCTGAAGCCATCAGCCATCCCCCCGCTAATCGCCTAGAGTAGCGACAGCAGCTCCCGATTGTGCCATCTGGGGCAGTGTCATCAGGAAGCCTGTGCTAAACTGAAGTTTGGGCAGATATGAGGTTGAGAATATGAGTGATACAGAGGCTACCCGTCGCGTGGTACAACGCTATTTTGACGCGCTGAGCGCGGACAGCGGAGGAGATTTTTTGGCAGAAATGTCTGAGGATGCGGTGTGGCATCTGCCACCACACCATGTGTTTGGCAGTGTTTTTAATGGCAAGGAAGCGATTTTGGGCATGTTGGGTCGCGGTGTCGGTATGTTTGACCTCAGCACCCTATCGATCAATCACTATCTATTGATAACTGAAGGTGAGAATGCCGTCGCCCACTTCGAGATGTGTGCCAAGACGGATGCCGGGCGCGATTACCGCAACGAATACCTGTTCCGTTTCACGGTGCGGGGCGCTAAGATTGTCGAGGTGTGGGAAATGATGGACACTAAGTGCATGCACGACCTAGGCATGTACGACAACCTCTAAAGCTCCTCGTGCCGTCACAGCGGCATATTGCTCCTGCCGGATAGTTGCTGGCTCGGCGGGCACCAGTGCGGCAAGACAAAATCCTGATAGATCTGCGTCCAGTTGGCGAGCAGGGTGTCGCGCAACGCGAAATCTGTGCCGCGCAGTAGGTCGAGCAACTGCTTGCCGTTAGTCTCGGCGAGCGCTGCAGCACATTGTGATGACAGTGGCGCGTAGCTCAGGTGCCACGGCTCTAAACCGATGCCGTCGACCGCAGCGCTGGTGGTGGCGTAGGGGCGTACAAAGCCCTCGGCGCAACCGGTGGCAATGCGGGTGTCCAGCCAAGCGTGGAGTGCAGCCGAAGGGCCTTGTGCTTCGGCTAGCGTCAGCGTATCGCAGCCTTCTTGTGGCGGAACGGCGGCATCACAGACATCAACCTCGCTACCCCAGTGGTGCCGAGAGGCACCGGGCAGTGCTGACCAGTGCAACAGGGCGCGCAGGCGTTGTAGCGGGGGCATAGCGGTAGCATCCAGCGGTTGTTCATCGGCAGCTAATAGGGGTCGGCGCCCCCGCGCCTTGTCATCAATAATAGCTAATTGTCGGGCGAAAGAGCGGTGTCCACTGAGCGCCTGCAAGTCGAAACCAGCTGCCGCCGCTACGGCGTGCAAGCGTAGCAACGCCCGTCCCGCCGCCGGATGCAGGGGGACTTTGAGGCCGGGTAGCGCCGTCGCCGCCAGTACATGCCGATCGTCCAAGCCCAGTAGCTGCTTTAGGGAGGGAGTGGGCGGCAACTGCCGGGCTGTGGCGGGTAGCGTCATGTCATCAGTATTCTTCACGCAGACCGAAGCGCTCGGTATAAAAGCGGAAATCGCGGCGCAGCTGCGGAATATCCAAGCCCAATGCATCAATATCGTAGTGGATTCGTCCAAAGCGATTGCGCCGGTGGCTGGCTTGATAGCACTGTAGTGTGGCGAGTGTAGTGCCGCTTAGATCGCGCCCTGCCACTTGGTAAATATTTGCTATCACGGCCATTGGGTCAGCCATAAAATCATCGAAAGCCACATCCACTCTGCGTTCGGTCGGCAGCTGGTCGTGGTCGCGGATTCCTGCTTGGAGCATACGCAATAGGCGATCATGCCAGTATGCGGCAACTTCTTTTGGACGCACCGGATCGCGGCTGAGGCGAAAGGTGTAGGACAACATGGTTGATAGCGATACCACGATCGCCACGGGATCTCGGTGCGGTAATACGAAGGTGGCATCGGGGAAGGTCTCGGCGAGCGTGGGCAACTGCTCGATATGCTGTGGTGACTTCAGCACCCAGTTGGCGGGGCCGCGTAGCCATTGCAGAGCCTTGAGGGCGCGAGCCATATAGCAATAGCTCGGGCGCTGATCTTGTGCCAGATAGTAATCGCGCCAAGTTGGCACCATGCCGTAGGTCTCAAACAGCATGGAGGAGCAATCCATCATCGCCAGCTCGATTTCCTCATGGGCGTGCTCTGGTGTCATTTCGTGCATATTGCGGAAATAGGGCAATACGGCATCCTGCATGGCCAAGGTCTCACGACAGCGCGTGATACGTGGATCTTCGCCATTAGCTGCCATCGCCAGATCTTCTGGCGGCGGCACGGGCTCTATTGATTCCCAGTAGGGTAGGCAACGCGAGTTGGGATCTGCACCCAGTAGGTTGTGCATATGGGTGGTACCAGAGCGCGGTAGGCCAGCAATGATGATCGGACGGCGGATGCTGAGCTGCTCAATCTCTGGATGCTGGCTGATCAGCTGCTCCAAGCGTAGCCGATTGGCTACATTGCGCACGATGCAATTGAAATTGCTCAGGCGACCGAAGTCGCTCTGGTCGCTATCGGCATCCATCGCCTCCAGCGCGGCGCGCAGATGCACCCGAAAGCTGTTGGCACCGAAGTCATCAAGTCCTGTTTGTGCGCGGGCGGCCTCCAGCACCGCTTGCTCGGTATAGGTGGCGTGGGGGGCGGCCGCCACCATATCCGCCATTAGATGGCGCAACTCAGGGGCGAGCTGGGGCGTGCTCAAATCGTCAATATAGAGGGGCTGTGGGGCGGGAGTACTCATAGGCGAGCATGGCACCAGTGAAAAAAATTTCAACTAAAGTATAGCGGTCAATCGCCGCCATGATGGCTGCTGCGCATACTCTAGATCACTGTAACGATGCGTCTATTTTTTGCTGTGACACCCGATGTGGCGTTGCGCGACCGCTTGGTGTCACTGGTGCGGGAACTGGGGCTCGCCGCCCATGCTAACTGGAGGGTGGTGCAGCCAGCCCAGCTACATCTGACCTTGCATTTTATTGAGCACATGCCTGCGGAGTATGGTGATCTACTGTTGCAGCATGTGGAGCAAGTCATCGACCGGCATCCCGCTTTCAGTGTGCCGCTCAGCGCTCCCGTGTTGTTCCCATCACCGACACGACCCCGAGTGGTTGTGGCGCAAGCGGGTGTGGCGCCAGCTCTGGAGGCTCTTGCTGCTGCATTGCGTCATGCGGCGCGTCGCGCTGGTTTGCCTGCACCTCGGCGGCGTTTTCGCGGCCACATCACTTTGGGACGCCTGCGGGGCGGCTCAGCACCAGCCTTGCCACCACCGCAGGTCTTGCCATTGCTGGACTGCTGCCGAATTACTCTATACCAGAGTGAGCTGTGTCCAGCGGGAGCCCGCCACACGGCCTTGGAGGAATGGCCACTACCACCCTGAGTACTGGTTGGTGTACTGACGACGAGCTGATCCCTGAGAGCGGCACGGGCATCATCCTTGCGCGGCTACGGTTATCATGGATTAAATGATCGCACGATGGAGTCTGTAGCATGAATATCAGCGACCCATCGACCCTCGCTGGCTGTATCGCCGTGGTGACTGGTTCCAGTCGCGGCGCTGGCCGCGGCATTGCCTTGGCGCTTGGCGCTGCTGGAGCTACGGTCTATGTGACGGGACGCACGGTTGAGGAAGGCTCGGCACCGCTCCCGGGCACAGTCGGAGCCACTGCGGCGGAAATCAATGTTGCTGGTCCGGGTGTTGGCATCGCGGTGGTCTGTGATCACAGCGATGATAGCCAGACACGCGCTCTGTTTGAGCGCGTCGCCGACGAACAGGGCGGAGCCCTCCATATTTTGGTCAACAATGCCACTCAGATCCACGACCAGCTGATCGAAGCGGGCTCGTTTTGGGAGAAGGACTTGGCCTTGGTCGACATTCTAAATGTAGGATTGCGCTCGGCCTATGTCGCCAGTTACTATGCGGCACCATTGATGGCTGCTCGCCACGATGGATTGATCTGCTTCACCTCTTCCTTTGGGGCATCCTGTTACATGCACGGTCCGGCCTATGGCGCACAGAAAACCGGTGTTGACAAGTTTGCAGCCGATATGGCTGTAGACCTGCGTGATCACGATGTCGCCTGCGCCTCGCTGTGGCTCGGCTTGTTGCGCACCGAGCGCACCGAGCGTGTCTTCAAGGAGAAGCCCGAGGCCTACGCCGAGCTGGAGCCGATCGCCGAATGGCCACAATTCACCGGGCGGGTCATCGCCGCACTCTATCGTGACCCAGAGCGCATGGAAAAATCTGGCCGCACCTTCATCGGTGCCGAATTAGGCGCTAAATACGGCATTTTAGACATTGATGGCAAGGCGCCCATCTCCCACCGCCCGATGTTTGGGGATCCCAGAGAGCCCCATCCCGCCATCGTGCGATGAACGCTGTATCGTTGGATGTGTGGCTGGGGCAATTACTTCAGCAGCACCGGCCGCGCTCTTTGTTGAGCTGTAGTCGGGCGATCTTGCCGGTGCTCAAGGATTGGGGAGAGGTGGCTGGCAATGTGCTATGCACGATAACTACAGTGACGCAGCTGGCGAGCTTGGCCGAGCGGCGTTTTGATTTGGCATTGATCATTGATCAACTGGGGACAGTGGAGCATCGCCAAGCTGAGCAGATCCTCGCCTATCTGCGCGATTTCCACAGCCACTGCTTTTATGTATTAGAGACCGGGAAGAGCGCGCCTATGCCATGGTCGCCGAGCGATTTCTATGCGCTGGGCTTGGAGCGCTTGCGCGAGACCGCGCAGCCCGGTGAGGTCTACCGCTACGACACTCGCCGCTACAACCCGAAGCGGCGCTGGAATAACGCCGAGCATTGGGCCAATCCAGAGCGGTTTAATCTGCCCCTCGGGTAGCGGCCTCTCGCTCAGCTGGCACGATGATCGGTGCCGCTATAGCAGTTCCTCCAGCGTGGCGCGTCGATAGGGCGGTAGTGCGTCGAGTAGGCGCGAGCCGTAATTGCTGGAGTGCAACCTAACATCCAAGCACACAATGCGCCCGCTGTCGCTGGTAGTGCGCAGTAGGCGCCCACAGGCTTGCACCATGCGCCGTGATACTTCCGGCAGCGTCAATTCTTCAAAAGCTCGCCCCCCTTCACGCTCAATCCAGCGCGCCAAGGTCTGCCCCAGTGGATCGTCCGGTGGGGCAAAGGGCAACTTAGCTATGACCAGCAACTGGCAATAGTTGCCCGGCAGATCCACACCCTCGGCAAAACTGGTCAAGCCGAATAGAGTGCTGGCTTGACCGTCGTCCACGGCTTGGCGGTGCTGCTGTAGCAATTGGCTGCGGCTCACCCCCTCCCCCTGCACCAAGATCTCATCTCGTAGCGGTGTTGGTAGCAATTCCAGCACATCGCTCAGCTGGCGGCGCGAGGCGAACAGCACGAGGCTACCGCCGCTCTGCTGGGGCAGTACTCGGCTCAGTAAGTCGGCAACTTCCCGGTCGTGTCGCGCTGGTTTGCGTGGGTCGAAACCCTGCTGAGGAATGTGCAGAGAAGCCGCTTGCCGATGGTCGAAGACCTGCGCTGAGATCTCAAAGGCACTGTCCGTTGGCAGGCTGGTTTGATTGCAGAGCAAGTCGAAGCGCCCGAGGGCGGTCAGCGTTGCCGAGCTCAGCACAGCGCCGACGCAGCGCGACCACAACTGATCTCGCAACAGTTGCCCGCCTTGCACTGGTGCCGCGGACACTCTGAGAGTTGCACTACTATCGCGTTGTAACCAGCGCGCCCACGGTGGCTGGTCGCTCTCATCCGGCTCGGCGTAGCGCTGCCAGAGTTGCTGTGCTTCTTCAGCGCCCTCCATGAGGTTGCCCAGATTGCGGTAGCGTTGTTCAATCACGCTTGAGTCATCTGTGGTCTGCGCGACGGCTGCGCCACAGGCATCGCGGACACTGCTGAGCAAAGTGAACAAGTTTCGGTAGTCATCGGCGGTGTGGCTGGCCAGTGCCGCTAGCTGTGGGTCGATTTCCTCCATGACGGTCATCTGCTGGCCGCCGCTCAGCTGTGATGCACACAGGTCGCGCAATTCGCTCAAATGGTGCCGCAGTCGGGAGATGCGTGTGTCAACTCCAGTCAATTCACGCATCAGACCAGGATCCACTGGGCAGTTGGCCAATTGCTGTGCGGCGCATCGACCAAGATAATCCCCGCAGCTGTCAAGCCATTTCTTGCTGGCATCCCAGCTCACTTGGCAGGTCATGGCAGCGCATAATTTCTCCCCCAGTCGATGAGCCTCGTCGAATACATAGAGGGTTTGCTCTGGCGGCGGTAGCAACACGCCGCCGCCCAGCCTCAGATCCGCCAGCACCATATCGTGATTGGTGACTCGACACAGCACTTCTCCCGCTTGCTGGCGAGCGGCGTACAGGCAACAGCGGCTGAAGTGTCCGCAACGGTGGCCGAGGCATTCGGCACTACCACTGGTCACCGCCAGCCAATCGCGATCAGACACCGCTTCTGCCAATGGCCAGTGATCTCGGTCTCCATCCCATGCCCCGTTGTCCAGTGCTGTGTGCATTGCCAGATAGCGGGCGCGGGTGTCTGCGGCTGGGCGCGACTGGCCCAGATCCAAGTCAGCTTGGGGCGCCGTGTCGCTTCGCTCCTCAGCTCCTGTGATGCGCATGAAGCGGGCATTGCACAAGTAGCGCCGCCGTCCTTTCACTAGTGCCCAGTCGAAATCCAAACCACTGTGTTCGCGCAACGAGGGCAGATCTTTTTGGGTCAATTGCTCCTGTAAGGTGATGGTTGAGGTGGATAGCACCACATGTTTTCCCAGTGCGCGTGCCAGTGGGATGACCGCATGCAGATAGGCAATAGTTTTGCCAGTGCCTGGTGGTGCCTCAATGGCGATCAGCGGTGGCTCGGTACCTGTGCGTTGCAATGCTTGGGTGATGGCACGCATCATCTGCAGCTGCCCAGGGCGCTCAGTGAACCCCATGCCAGTGAGCCACTTGCGATAGGCACTTTCTATGGCATCTCTCATCCATTTCCCCCAGTAGAGACCTTGCGGTGCTAGAATAGCCGATGGTCTCGTTCGGGTGTACTGTATCTTTTTGAGGGCTACTTAGATATACAGGGTACTTTGAGGAATGTATATGGCACTGGCGATGGATGCGCAGGCAACGGTTTCCACTACTCGTACAACCCTGCGAGACGCTGTTGATAGGGCTGCTGCTGAACGACCCGATGGCAAGCCGTTGCTGAAGTTGCTGGCAACGGTTACCGAGCCGGAGTCGTTG
>JABABF010000172.1 GCA_014238345.1 Gammaproteobacteria bacterium | reverse complement strand
TTGGAGACCGCGCTGAGCGCAGCATTGGCAGCGCCAAAACCACGGCGAATTGGGATGCAAGCGCCCATCTTCAGGGCAGGCTTCAGGGCAGTGCTTGGGCGGCTCTGAGCCCCAACAGATAGAGAATGGCATCGAGCCCACAGGTCGACAGAGAATGACCCGCCTCCCGCGCCACCAACGGTTTGGCTCGAAAAGCAATGCCGAGCCCAGCGATACTCAACATCGGCAGGTCATTGGCACCGTCACCAACAGCGATCACCTGCTCAAGAGCCACACCTTCGCGCAATGCCAGATCGCGCAACAGCTGTGCCTTGCCATCGCCGTCGATCACTGGCTCTAAGACCCGACCGCTGAGTTGCCCATCCTGCAATTCGAGACGATTTGCATACAAGTGATCAATGCCAAGCCGATCCCGCAGGCGCTCACCAAAAAATTCAAAGCCACCCGACAGAATCGCTGTGCGATAACCAAGCGCCTTCAGTGTGAGCAATAGACGCTCAGCTCCCGCAGTCAGAGGCAACCGATCTGCCAAGCTGTGCAGAGCCGATTCAGGTAGCCCCTTGAGCAAAGCCACACGACGGCGCAGACTCGTGGTGAAATCACATGTTCCGGCCATGGTCTCGGCGGTGATCCGCACCACTTCTTCTCCACAACCAGCAACACGCGCCAATTCATCGACCACCTCAATTTGAATCAGAGTCGAATCCATGTCAAATGCCACCAAACGCCGGTTGCGGCGGTAGAGGTCATCACGCTGCAGGGCGATATCAATACCCAGTTCACCAGCCAGTTGTAACAGGCTACGGCGCAGTGGTAACGCATCGCCAGTGCCGCGCAAGCTGTACTCCAAACAGCAGACATTGGCACATGGATCCAAGCGCTCAATCGCCACTCGATCTGAGAGCCGCTCTAGCTGCGCTATGGCAAAGCCATTCTCACTGACAGCGGCGGCAACCCGAGCCAGTGTGGCCGCTGCAATATCCGGCGACAACACCGTCAATACATAGCCCGGGGCATCACCAAGAGCCGCCCAACTCGCATACTCCGCTGCCTGAATACTGCGCAAATCCAAGCGCAAATCGAGGCTCTCAGCAGTACGCTGGAGGCGGCCGCGCAAGGCATCGCCATCAGCCTCTGGCGGCAACGCAACCACCATGCCCAAATAGCTATGACGGTGCACTGCACTGTAACTGATGTCGAGCACCCGCCCACTGTATTCGCCGATCAATTGACACAGGAGAGCACTGGTGCCGGAAGCATCAGCACCCGTGGCAGACAATAGCAAAATTTCAGCCTGCGACATCGCCCGTAGCTCCCCCAGCACCCTCGCCACCGTCGTCAGCTGATTCCACATTCAGGGACTGCACGGCGCGGAATCCGCGCGGCAACAAGTGCCCGCGGTGTGCACGATTCCCGCACCAAGCCTGCAAATCACGCGCTGCCAAGCCGTAGTGACGGCCACCTGATTGGATGCGCAGCCGCACTGCGGACGGCGGTAACAATGCCAACGCCGCCACCCGCTCGCTGCCGCGCAAGGCGATCAGGCGCACACCGCGGCCACGGCCTTGACGCGGCAGTTTGCTGAGAGGGAAAAGTAGCAGACGACCGACATTACTCGCCACCGCCAATAGCCAATCGTCGGTATCCGCTGGCACCGTCAGCGGCATTAGAGGCACCGCGCCAGAGGACAGATTCAATACTTGCTTCCCCACCCGGCGGGTACCGAGCAAGGCTGTGCAGGGGGCGATGAAGCCGACCCCAGCATCCGAGGCAAAAAGCCCGCCTCCCCCACCGTCAGCGGCCATCATGCCGATGAAGTGTGTGCCTGAGGGCGGTGTCAGGCGACCACTCAGCGGCTGGCCATGACCCCGCGCTGGCGGTAGCCCATGAGCGGGCATGGTGTAGACACGCCCAGTCGAGTCGAGGATCAGCAGAGGCTGATCGGTGCGGGTACACACCTCACACAGCAAAGCATCGCCCGACTTGTAGGACAATTTCTCTAGATCGATATCGTGTCCACGAGCGGCTCGGATCCAGCCGCGCTGAGAGAGTAGCACCGTCAGCGCTTCAACCGACAAATGAGCATTGTCGGCGAGCTCCTGAGCCGCCGCGCGCTCTACTACCGGTGAGCGCCGCTCGTCACCATGTTCATTGGCGAGAGCCCGCAATTCCTTTTTTATCAGGGTTTTCAGTCTGCGATCCGAGCTGAGAACAGCTTTGAGGTCGGCTTGCTCAGCGAGCAGGCGCTCCTGCTCGTCCTGCAACAGCGCTTCCTCAAGTCGCGCCAATTGGCGCAGACGCAGGTTCAAGATGGCTTCGGCCTGCGCTTCATCTAGACCCAGCTGCTCGCACAATGCAGTGGACGGCTGCTCGGCATGGCGAATCAACTCGATCACTTCGTCGAGCTGCGCATAGGCGATCAAGAAACCCGCCAACAAATGCAAGCGGCTATCAATCTTCGTTAGGCGGTGGCGCAGACGACGCTGCACGACCCCGCGGCGAAAACTCAGCCATTCGCCGAGAAAAGCCACCAGAGAGTACCCTCGGGGGCGACCGTCCAAGCCAATGGCATTGAAGTTCACCCGGCAGCTGGACTCAAGATCAGTAGTCGCAAAAAGGTGCGACATTAACTTCTCACTATCGACCTTCGCGCTACGCAACACCAGCACGAGGCGGGTCGGGTTCTCGTGATCTGACTCGTCTCTGGCATCTACTACCCACGGCAGTTTGCGCGCCTCCATCTGCGTAGCCACCTGCGCCAGCACACGCCCACAAGGCACCTGATGGGGCAGTGCTGGCACGACAATGCAGCCCTCCTCAAGAAAGTAACGCGCCCGCATCCTCAGCGACCCGTGGCCGCTCTCATAGATACGCTGGATTTCCTCTGGGGTGCTGATCAACTCAGCACCTGATGGAAAGTCCGGTCCTACAATGTGTTGGCATAGTGTCTGCGTATCGGCTTTGGGGTTATCGATCAGCGCAAGGCAAGCGGCAACCACTTCGCGCAAATTGTGCGGGGGAATGTCAGTGGACATACCCACAGCAATGCCGGTGGCTCCGTTGAGCAGTAACTGCGGCAACTGTGCTGGCAGGGTGCGCGGCTCGCTCAGTGTGCCATCAAAATTTGCGCTCCAGGCAGTGGTGCCCTGACCCAACTCATCCAGCAACGATCGAGCCATCGGTGTCAGGCGCGCCTCGGTATAGCGCATCGCGGCAAAAGAGCGGGGATCGTCGGGAGCCCCCCAATTGCCCTGACCGTCGACCAATGGATAACGCGTGGTGAAAGACTGCGCCATCAGCACCATGGCCTCGTAGACCGCCGCATCGCCATGTGGATGAAATTTTCCAATCACATCACCCACCGTGCGCGCCGACTTCTTGTACTGGGCATCCACTGCGGCGAGGCGCAATTCCGACATGGCATAGACAATACGCCGTTGTACCGGCTTCAAACCATCGCCGACAAAAGGTAGCGCCCGATCTAGCACCACATACATGGCGTAGTCCAGATAAGCCTGCTCGGCGTAGTGAACCAGTGGCAAGCGTTCGTAATCAATGACGGCGGGCGCAAGCTTACTCATGGATATCAGGGACTCATATAGCGACCTAGCTCAAGTGTAGCGCATGGCCGGATCAGCTGGCGATCATTGACAGCAACTAGGCGGTGCGCCATAATCGGCAACGGTATATTCAATAGTACATACAAGGGAAAATCACAACGATGGCATTGACAACAACAGGGCGCGACCCCGATGCAAAAGCGGCGCGACGCCAAGCAGTCTACAGCGCAGTTGAAGCGCTATTGCCCAAGTTTCGCGAGCGCGAAGCCAGCACCCGCCAGCAACGCATGTTGCCCGCTCAAAGTATCGCTGAACTCAAACAAGCAGGCTATTTCCGCGTACTCCAGCCTGAGCGCTACGGTGGACTGGAGTTAGACCCAGCCGATTTTGGGCGGCTGGTGCTGATGGTCGCCGAACACTGTGCCGCCACTGGCTGGGTCTGCGGCGTGATCGGTATCCACCCTTTCCAGCTGGCGCTGTACGATCAGCGCGCCCAAGAAGAGGTGTGGGGCGACGATCCAGACACACTGGTCTCCTCGTCCTACGCGCCGATGGGTAAAGTACAGCGTTGCGATGGCGGCTTCCGCTTCAGCGGGCGCTGGGGGTGGTCCAGCGGTTGCGACCACTGCGAATGGGTCTTGCTCGGCGGGCTTATCTTCGATGAAGGAGATGTCCACTACCGCACTTTTCTCGTGCCCCGCTCCGACTATGAAATCGATGACACCTGGCATGCGATGGGCTTGCAGGGCACGGGTAGCAAGGATATCGTAGTCGCCGATACTTTTGTCCCAGAGTACCGCACCCACCACCAAATGGACGGTTTTAATTTGACCAATCCCGGCTACGAAATCCACGACAATCCACTCTACCGCATTCCTTGGGGGCAGCTCTTTGTGCGCGCCGTGTCAACCGCACCGATCTGCCTGCTCAAGCGCATCGTCGAGCTGCGCATCGACGGAGCTAAAAACCAGCACAGTGGCGATCCCACCAAGCTGGCGGCAGATGTCACCACTCAGGAACTACTCGCCCGCGCCAGCAATACCATTGATGAATTGGAGACGGTACTGTTCCGCAATATGGAACAGCTGATGCAGTGCGTTGAAAATGACGGCGAAATCCCCATGGAACTCCGGGTGCGCAACCGCTATCAGGCTTCCATCGTGGTTGAGCGTTGCTTGGAGGCAGCACAACCACTGATCGCAACAGCGGGCGGACGCTCGGTTTTCCTCGGTAGCGAAATCCAGCAAGCTTATTTGGATCTGCTGTGTAGCCGTAGCCATGTAGCCAACAATCCGACCAGTTTTGCGCGCAACTACGGTGCTGTGCTATTGGGACAGGACAATAGCGACGTTTTTATCTGATACCACACCGTTATCCGCTGACACCAGTCGTGGGCAATATTGCCGAAAGGGCACAAAACCCAGCTGCCACCGGCTATTTTGCGCCATTGCGCGACGAGCGATTTATCAATTTTGCGACTTTCAAACGCAACGGCGATGCCGTTGAGACCCCAGTGTGGTTCGCCGAACATCTGGGGACACTCTACCTCTTCAGTGCTGGCAATGCGGGCAAGGTCAAGCGCCTGCGTAATTCCCCCCGCTCTCGGGTCGCCGCCTGTAACGCCCGGGGCAAGCTGCGCGGGTCATGGCTAGCGACAACGGCGAGTATCCTCAATGAGGAGCAGGACAAGCGCACCGCACACACCGCACTGCTCAATAAATACGGCTGGCAGATGCGGCTGGGAGACTGGCTTGCACAGCTGAGCGGGCGCGCTGAACGGCGCGCTTACTTAGCGGTGGTGTCTACCGTAGTCAGGCCGGATAGGCCAGCGCCTTAAACTGCTCTGGCTCGCTGTGCATCGCGTAGCCTAATCGGCAAAAATCTTCGCGGTAAATCTCATTGACAATCGCCAAGGACTGACGACTGTAACGGGTATCCACGCGCAAATGGGTTGTGACATTGGACTTTCTTTCCCCCAGATCGCAGTTGATTGCGCGCCCCAACAGCGCGAGATCATCGCTATCCTCCATCTTCAAGATGTGCAGTTTCACGCCTGGGATACTCGCAGGATGCAGTCTGGCGGCGAGCCCGCGCAGCTGCCATAGCAGCCGATCAGCTAGCGTCGCAGATAGCGGCCTCCGCCAAGTCTTGCGCTGATATACCCACCGCGCCATCCGCTCAGGCATGGCGCGTAATTTGTCGCGAAAGCAGGATTGTAAACGCTGATAGGGATCGCGCACCAACCAATAAGCATTGAGAGGCGAACGAGAGAGCAGTGCCACCCGCACCGCTTTACGCAACGTGCAGTAAT
>JABABF010000171.1 GCA_014238345.1 Gammaproteobacteria bacterium | reverse complement strand
GCTCGATCATGGTGCGATCCACTGCCAGTTGATCAGCCGCGTGGCCGCGCAGGGCGGAGGCGATCTCGGTGTTGACCGAAGCCACGGCGCGTAGCACGCCTCGCCCGCCATAACGTTTGGTGTCGCCGTCGCGCAATTCACAGGCCTCGGCAGAGCCAGTGGAGGCACCCGATGGCACGTTGGCCTCGGCTCGCTGCCCCGAGGCCAACTCTAGCGTGACACCGACGGTGGGATTGCCGCGTGAGTCGAGTACTTCCACGGCTTGAATGGCGGCGATGGTACTCATGATCGTCGCCTCATTGGATAGTGGGTGCTGGCGCGGCCTTGATCAGCTGGTCGAGTGCCAGTAGATCGCGCAACACGAGAGCCAGTGCAGCCAGTGGCAGGGCGCAGGGGCCGTCACATAGTGCTTGTTCAGGGTCGGGATGCAGCTCGAGGAACAGGCCTGCCAAGCCCTGCGCCATGGCCGAGCGTGCCAGTGCCAAGGTCTGGTTCCGTCTCCCACCAGCGCGGTCACCGGCGGCACCGGGCAGCTGTAATGAGTGGCTAACATCGAACAACACGGGGTAACCCATTGCTTTGAGCTGGTCAAAGCCGAGCATGTCAACAATGAGGCGGTGGTAGCCAAAGCAGCTGCCGCGCTCGCAGAGCATTAGGCGGTTGTTACCCGCTCTCTCGCATTTGTCCAGTGCGTGGCGCATATCTTCGGGAGCCAAAAATTGTGCTTTTTTAATATTGATGGCTGCGCCAGTGCTGGCGGCGGCGCTGAGCAAATCGGTCTGGCGACACAGGAAGGCCGGGATTTGCAGTACATCGGCCACTTCTGCTGTGGGTGCTGCTTGGTCTGGCTCGTGGATGTCAGTCATTACCGGTACGGCACATTGACGCTTGATCTCTGAGAGCATGTCCAAGCCGCGCTTCAATCCAGGCCCGCGATAGGAGTCGGCAGAGCTACGGTTGGCCTTGTCAAACGAGGCTTTGAATACCCAGGGTATGCCGAGTTCGCCACAGGTGGTGGCGAGCTGCTGAGCCACCTCAATGGCGCTGTCTACGCTGTGTTCCAATACATTGAGCCCGGCGAACAGAGTAAAGGGCAAACTGTTGCCGACGGTGTGGGGGCCGATTGAGACGCACTTGCTGTGGCCGTTTTCCACTGTACTCATGTGCGTTGTTGCTGGTGTTTGATGCCAGCTTGAATCAAGCCAAGGAAGAGGGGATGGGGGCGCTGTGGGTGGGAGCTGAACTCAGGGTGGAATTGGCAGCCGAAGAACCATGGATGATCTGGCAGTTCAACTGCCTCTACCAGTGCGGGCTTGGTGTCGGACCACGCGCCGATACGCAGCCCGCTGGCTTCGAGTTGGCTCTGGTAGTGGTTGTTGAATTCGTAGCGGTGTCGGTGGCGCTCAACAATGGTGTCGGTGCCGTAGATTTTGCACAGCTGACTGTTGGTGACGGCGCGACAATGTTGCCCACCGAGGCGCATTGAGCCGCCTAGATCTGAATTGGCATTGCGCTGTTGATGGGAGCCATCTTCCCCGATCCACTCGGTCAGCAATGCGATGACTGGATGTGGCGCGTCTTGTTGAAATTCGGTGCTGTGTGCTTGGGGCAGTTGCGCGACCGAGCGCGCGAATTCGATCACCGCGATTTGCATGCCCAAGCAGATGCCGAGATAAGGCTGGCCATTGCACCGCGCATGCCCGGCGGCCACCAACATGCCGTCTATGCCGCGGTCGCCGAAGCCGCCAGGGATCAAGATGGCATCGCAGGCGCTGAGGCGTTCTAAGTCGCCGTTTTCGAGGCCACTGGCTTCGATGTAGTCGATGGAAACGCGTGTATCCAGTGCTAGACCAGCATGTTCGAGTGCCTTGGCTATAGACAAGTAGGCATCGGGCAGGTCTACATACTTGCCGACGAGGCCAATGCTGATCTCGCAAGAGGGTGCCTGACGGCTGCGCTCCAGCAGATGCCGCCAAGGCTCCAGCATTGCTGTGTGCGGGGATCCGATGCCGAGTTTTTCCAGCACCAAGTCATCTAGACCGACCTCTTGCATCAGTAGCGGGATGCGATAGACCACATCGACATCTGGCATCGCAAATACAGCGCGCTGCTCGACATTGGCGAACAGGGCGATCTTCTCGCGTGCTCCCTGCCCCAGTTCCCGTGCCGAGCGGCACACCAGCACATCAGGCTGTAGGCCGATGGAGCGCAATTCTTTGACCGAGTGCTGTGTCGGCTTGGTCTTGAGTTCGCGCGCCGTCTCAACATAAGGCACTAGCGTGACATGCAACAGAGCGGAGTGTCCTGCCCCCGACTCTTGGCGCAGCTGGCGGATGGCCTCCAAGAAGGGTAGGGACTCTATATCGCCCACAGTACCGCCGATCTCAATTAGTGCCACATCACAGTTTTGGGTGCCTAAGGCGATGCGCCGCTTGATCTCGTCGGTGATATGGGGGATGACTTGTACGGTGTGCCCCAGATAGGCACCTTCGCGCTCGCGGTGGATCACGGTGTTGTAGACCTGCCCCGTGGTGACATTGTTGCGCCGCGTCATGCGGGTTGACAGGAAGCGCTCGTAGTGACCTAGATCTAGGTCGGTTTCAGCGCCGTCTTCAGTCACAAAGACTTCGCCGTGTTGAAAGGGGTTCATGGTGCCGGAATCGACGTTGATGTAAGGATCCAGCTTGATTATGGTGACCCGCAATCCACGCGCTTCAAGCACGGCGGCCAGCGAGGCGGCAGTGATGCCCTTGCCAACGGCCGAGACCACCCCGCCAGTAACAAAAATACAGGCACTCATGAGGTGATATGCGATAGCTGGCGCGGTGTCCCGGCCATGGTGGGGGGGTGCCACGACAGGCTGAGTCCGGCCTCTCCGGCGTTGGCGGCGAAGTGTTGGCACACCCACAGGTCAGCCACTGCCGCCAGCTGTCCTTCAAAATAGATCAGTGGCACACGCTCGCGCAACCATGGCGGAACACCCCGCTCTTGCAACAATTTCTTGAGCGGTCGTGAGTGTGCCGAGCCACAGGGGCGGCAACGTTCGCCGCCGCTACGGAATCGCACTTCCAGTTGCCGCTGTAGGCGCAGGCCACCGCCTTCTACACGCTGGGCGCACAGCTGACCCATGCCACTCAACTGCAATGGCTCAAGTGGTTGCCAAGTATGGTGCTGTTGCGGCGGCATTGGCAACTGCGGGAGTGCGTAGAGAGTGCCTCGGTAGCGGCGCAGCTGATAGCCGCCCCATGCCAGTAATGGTGACGCATCCTCGCGGCTGTTGAGGAAGTCGCGCTCGATATGTGTGTGGCTGGAATAGCGTAATGGTGGGGCTCCTAGTCTGCTGAGCCAGTAGCGCAACAGATTATGTCGCCGTGCTGGCGACAGTGTTCGCAGTGCCGCTACAGACAGACCTTTGTCGCAGGCGGTAGTGGTCAAGTCTTGTGCGGCGAGGTCGTCGTGCAACTGTCGTTCCTCGTCGCCCAGACGGGCGCTGCGGCTGGCGGTGTGAGCGAGGGACGGCCAGCGTTGCTCCAGTAGTGGCAATATGCGATGGCGTAGGTAGTTGCGGTCAAAATGCTCATCGCGGTTGCTTGCGTCCTCGACCCAAATCAATTGCCGCTGTATTGCCCAAGCGTGAATTGCTGCCCGGCTCGTGTCGAGTAGTGGGCGTACTAGCTGCGCTGGTCCCAGAGTCCGTTGGGAGGGCATGCCGCTCAGCGCAGCAGTGCCGCCGCGGCACAGATGTAGCAACAGGGTTTCCAGTTGGTCGTCTTGATGATGTGCTAAGAACAGCGTGTCGCCGGGGTTCAAATGGCGCAGATAGGCGGCATAACGGGCTCGGCGGGCGGTGGCTTCTGGCCCGCCCTGCGGCGGTGCCCGCTGGGCGGCGGCGGTCAGTAGCGGGATGTCCAGCGCGGCGCACTGGCGCTCACAGTGTGTCTGCCAGCGGTCGGCCTCAGTGCTGATGCCGTGATTTACATGCACGGCAAGCAACGGCGGGGCTTTGCTGTCAGTGCCACGGTAGGCGGCGCACAAGTGCAACAATACGCTGGAGTCAATGCCGCCGCTGTAACCGACCAACCAGCGCCCGCTATCGCGCCAACGCATCAGTTCCTCGTGCAGGCGCTCTGTTATGAGAGCGGCACGGCTGGCGTTGCGTTTAGTCTGCATAGTTGAGCAGTCGTGCATAGCGTCTTTCTAACAGTTGTTCGGTTGGAGTTGCGGCGGCGACCCGCAGTTGTTTGAGTAAGTGTGCTTTCAGCCGCGCCGCCGCCGTATCTAGGTCGCGGTGAGCACCACCCAACGGCTCTTCGATCACGGCATCAACCAAGCCGAGTTTCAGCAAGGCGCTCGAAGTGATGCCCATCGCCTCGGCAGCTTCTGGCGCTTTGTCGGCAGTCTTCCAGATAATGTTGGCGCAACCTTCTGGGGAGATGACAAAATAGGTGGCGAATTGCATCATACACAGATGATCGCCGACACCAATGCCAAGTGCGCCACCCGAACTGCCCTCGCCGATGACGGTGCAGATAATTGGTGTGGGGAGATTGGACATGGTTGCCAAGTTGACGGCGATAGCCTCGCTGATACCGCGCTCCTCGGCATCAATACCCGTATGTGCTCCCGGGGTGTCAAGCAAAGTCAGCACAGGCAATTTGAAGCGTGCGGCGAGCTTCATCACCCGATGCGCCTTGCGGTAGCCCTCG
>JABABF010000170.1 GCA_014238345.1 Gammaproteobacteria bacterium | reverse complement strand
ACATCTGGGGAGCGGCTCTTCCCCTGGCCTAGATGCAGCCCGGCGGGCAAAGATCGTCAACTGGCATTTTTCGTGGTCTCGTTTCTATATGGTGATCAAGTGGCGTTGCACCGCTTTGCTGCCAGTACGTTTAGCTTTGAAATTGCTGCACGTAGTGTTGCGGCTGGCTTGTTTGGAGTCGTTGCGCCTCGTCGCCTGCTCGGGGTTTGATCTGCTATGTTTCAGGGCTCCCGACAAGCATCACCGTGTGCGTTGGCGGGGTCGCGTCGCCAGCTTGTCCGGGGCGTGGGCTGCCTGCCTGGGGCGGCCGTCCAGCCGCGGCCCGCGCGGCCCGCAAGGATTGCCCATATGAGTGCTGATGTATTAGAGCATTTACAGGATCCTTGGGCTGTGGTGCGGCGGCTACAGGATCTGTTGCGCCCCGGCGGCGTATTGGTAGCCAGCATTCCCAATATCCGCAATTATCGGGTGTTGCGCTCGCTGATTTTCCGCGGGCGTTTCGACTATGTGGCATCAGGCATTTTGGATCGTACGCAGCTGCGTTTTTTTACTCGCTCCAGCTGTCTTGAACTACTGGAATGCGGTGGTTTAATGCAGGTGGATAAAGTGTTGTTGAATCCTCCTAGGCCGCGTTGGCACCAGCTGCTGCGCTGGCTATCGATCTTGCTGACGGCTGGCTGGGCGCGCGATTTTTTCGTGACGCAGTATCTACTGCGCGCCGTGCGCCTCGACTCACCTAAATAGCCCCTGATGTTGCTCATCACTGGTGGAGCTGGATTTATTGGATCAACACTATTGAGGCAGCTACTAGCTACACCGGAGTATGAGGTGCTCACGGTCGACAATCTGAGCTATGCAGGGCATCGCATCTCGCTGGGGACTGAACTGCTGGAACATCCACGCCATCGATTAGAAGTGGTGGACATCTGTGACCTGTCGGCAATGCGAGCGTTGTTTGCCGAGCTGCGCCCCAGTGCCGTGTTGCACCTTGCCGCCCAGAGTCATGTCGATCGCTCGCTTGATGAGCCGGCGGACTTCATCAATAGCAATATTGTCGGTAGCTTTAATCTGCTGACAGCGGCTCTAGAGCATTGGCGCACACTGTCATCGGCGGCACAGGAGAGCTTCCGTTTTGTGCAGGTGTCCACCGATGAGGTCTTCGGGAACTTAGTGGCCGAAGAGCCGCCGTTTAGTCGCCATAGCCCCTATGCCCCACGGTCGCCCTATGCGGCCAGCAAGGCTGCTGCTGACCATTTGGCGCAGGCTTGGCATCACAGCTACGGTTTGCCGGTGATCATCAGCCATTGCTCCAACAATTACGGGCCGCGCCAGCACCCTGAAAAACTGATTCCGCTGATGATT
>JABABF010000169.1 GCA_014238345.1 Gammaproteobacteria bacterium | reverse complement strand
TCCCCCGCCGCGCGGCTGAAATACGGGAATCATGGGCTCTGGTCATAACTGGAATTATAGGATGATGATATTATAGTCAAGGAACAGCGCTAACCAGCTTACACTTCTACAGTCGCTTTAGCGGATGAGTCTTTGATTGATTCTAAATGCCCGTCATGCACCAATTAGACTACCTCTACTCCTTCCGATCTTACACTAAGGCAGCCTGCATAATGCTCTCTGATAACTCTCTAGCCATTAGAGATTGAAGGCTTCGCCTTATATTGCAGCTCTACACCATTGGCTCGTTGCCTGCCCAAAGTAGCAAATAAATCAGTTCCCATAGGGGATGTATGGCAGTGGCGAGGATATCCTGTCAGATATTCCGGAGACGGTTGGCGACCCGAGTCACGGTTAATGTTGTCACCTCTGTTCAAAAAACGATCGGTGATCGGGTTGAAAGTGAAAGGCCTCCCTCTGCTGATAGGCAACAAATATGCAACCAATACAGCAACGCAACAGCCATATTGAGCCGGCATTGCTCCCCACCCATCACCCCAAATCCTCCACTCCGCCCGCCTCTATTCCCTCGGGGTCTACATCTGCGATCCAACGTAGGCCTGCGGGGCGGCGTTTGCGCTCTAGCTGCTGACACAGCTCCGTCAACAACGACTGCAAAGGCTCGCGGCGGCTGCTCTCTAGGGATAGGAAATAATGGTGCCGTCCAGCACGCCGAGCTGGCATTGCTGGCAACGGCCCTAACAAGCGACAACCTCCACCTTCGGCCAACTGCCGTGCCGACCGCAGAAAGGCCGTCGCCACCTCCGCCGTCGGGGCGGCGGCGCGTAGCAATGCCATGTGCATGGCTGGCGGGCGACCCCGCGCCTCGCTGTCGGCCAGCAAGTGCTCGGCGAAGGCGCTGTAACCCTGCTTGAATAAGGTCTGAAACAGCGGGTGCCCCGGATGCATTGTCTGTACCAACACCGCGCCGCTGTGCTGCTGTCGTCCAGCGCGCCCAGCGACCTGCACCAAGAGCTGCCCCAAACGCTCAATACTGCGGTAGTTGGGGTTGAATAGCCCGCTGTCGGCATCAAGCACCGCCGCCAGCGTAACCGCCGGAAAATGATGCCCCTTAGCCAGCATCTGGGTGCCGAGCAGGATGCAGGCTCCGCTTGGCGGTATCGCCCCTAGCAATTTTTCCTGCCCGCTCTCGCCAGTGGCATCGCGGTCAATGCGATAGATCGGCACGCCGGGAAATAAACCGCGCAACGCACGCTCATTGCGCTGGGTGCCATAACCACTGGGGCGCAACGGGCCCACTCCGCAACCAGGACAGCGCTCGGGCGGCAACTCGCGCCGCCCACAGTGGTGGCAACACAGCCCCGGCTGGCCGCCGTGCAACACCAGCCGCGCATCGCAGTCCGGACACTCCGCCCGCCAACCACAGTGCTGGCAACACAGCGTGGGCGCATAGCCGCGCCGATTCAAAAACAATAGCACCTGATGGTCGGCATCTAAGACATCTCCCACCGCCTCAATCAGCGGCTGCGACAGGCCTCCACGCAGCTCCTGATGCGCACTCAAATCGATCAGCTGCGGCACCGGCGGCGGACGGGCATTGGCACGCTGCTCCAAGCGCAACAGCCGATAGCGCCGCAGACCACTGTTGCGCAGACTCTCCAAGCTGGGCGTGGCCGAGCCCAGCAACACGGGCACCTGTTGCTGCTGGGCGCGCATCACCGCCACATCCCGACCCGAGTACAGCAACCCGGTGTGCTGTTTGAACGAGGGGTCGTGCTCTTCGTCGACGACGATCAGTCCGAGCCGCGCCAATGGCGTGAATACCGCCGAGCGGGTGCCAACTACAATCGCCGCCTCGCCACTACGTGCGGCGGCCCAGCAATCCAAACGCTGGCGCGACCTGAGCCCAGAATGGGACAGTGCAATAGGCACCTTGAAACGGCGGCGGATGCGTTGTAACAGCTGTGGTGCTAAGCCGATCTCCGGCACCAGCACCAATGCCTGCAAGCCTCGCTCCAGGGCGGCGGCAATCAAATGAAGATAGACCTCTGTCTTGCCACTGCCCGCCACACCGTGTAGCAAAAAAGACTGGAAGTCCCCAAAAGCCTCGCCCACCGCCGTCACTGCCTGCCGCTGCTCGGCACGCAGCCGCAGTGGCCGCTCATCCCCGATCCCCAGCGACGGCGGCACTACAGGACTCGGCAACGGTAGCAATGCCGCCGGGGCGCTCTCCACCCACCCGGCACGGCGCGCCGTGCGCAGGCGACTCGGCGAGATGCCCTGCGCCGCCAGCGCCGATGCCGACAACCCTGCGCCCTGCCCCAGCACAGCACGCAAGTCGGCGCGGCGCGGATGGCGATCATCGGTTCCCGCCGCGCTGAGCCGGTAGTGCGCCACGCGCTTGACCAGCGGTCGCCGTAGCGCTGCTGGCAGTGCCGTGTGCAGCGCCATGCCGGGCGGACACTGGTAGTAGCGCGCCACCCGCAGACACAGCGCCAACAGCACGGCATCAAAGACTGGCTCGGTATCCAGCACCCCAATCGCCGCACGCAGTTTGGCCGCAGGCACCTCGCTACCCATCGCTGATTCAACGACGATACCGAGCAGCTGCCGCGACCCAAAAGGCACCTGTAACCGACTGCCCGGTAGCGGGGTGGCAACACCCGGCGGCGGACGATAGTCGAACAGTCGACGCAGCGGCACCGGCAGGGCAACGCGCAACACTTCAGCGGGCGGCGACGCGTGCGAAAACTTTGAAGCGGAGGGCAATGGCTTGGGGGCAGAACGACAGCTCTGGCATTGTATCGCCCCCGCTAGCGGATTTTGCTAAAATAGGTCTCCGTCTGCTATAAATTTGATTCGGCTCCATTGAAGTGCCGCGGAGTATTCAAACATGAAAAAAGGCATTCATCCTAACTATCATGATCTCAGTGTGCGTTGCAGCTGCGGCAACGAATTGCAGACCCGCTCCACACTGGACAAAGGGCAGATGACCGTTGAAGTCTGCTCCAAGTGCCATCCCTTTTTCACTGGTCAACAAAAGATCATTGATGCCGGTGGCCGGGTAGATCGCTTCCGGCGCCGCTTTGGTGGCAAGGCACCAGAGGAGGGGCAACCAGCGACTGGCTAACCCCGCCTTTTGGAGGGGGGTTCGCCCACGATTGCTGTCCCTTGCCCCCTTTTCGTTGCTCACCACCTCTGACAGCCGATGATATGCGCCTCGCGACGGCTCAGCCTACTCCCCATGCCGTGGCTGATTACGCTGTGGATCAGCTCCATCGCTGCAACCACTTCGTCGACCGCATCCGCCACTGCCCAGCCACCAGCTACAGAAACCACCAACCCCCAACAACAGGTACAGCGAGTCGTGGACGGCGACACCCTGCGCCTCGCGGACGGCGAGCAGCTACGCCTGATCGGCATCAACACCCCAGAACTGCGGCCACGAGGCAAGCGCACTGGTCCGGCAGAGCCGCTGGCACAGGCCGCGCGCACCGCCCTGCAAAGCTTGATTGCAATGGACAACCCCGAACGGCTCATCACGCTGGAGCCCGGTCTGGAGCGCCGCGACCGCTACGGTCGCCTGCTGGCACATGTGCGCCATCCCAACGGGCACTTGCTGGCGGCAGAGCTGTTACGCCAAGGGCTAGGCTGGCAGGCATTAATCCCGCCAAACACTACTTACTGGACACAGTTGTCAGCCGCCGAGTCCGAGGCTCGCAGGGCGCGGCGCGGCGTGTGGGGCATCCCCAGCTATGCCGCGCGCCCAGTGGCCACACTGCGCCGCGCCGATACGGGCTTTCGCCGCGTGCTAGGCATCGCACGCCCCCTTGGGCATCGCCGCACGGCTCTGCTGATGGGCGAGCAACTCTACCTACCCGTGCCCAGTGCCTCGCTACAGCATTTCCGCGATCACTGGCTGTGGGGCGCTCCAGATGGCGCCTGCGTGGAAGTGCGCGGCTGGCTGGTGGCGATCGCTGCCACGCGCACTGGCAGCAAGGCGGCGCAGCTGCGCATGGCGCTACATCATCCCGCCCTCATTCAACAGCGCCCCGCCGAAGACTGCCGAGCTGACACCCCCTGATGCCACAGCGCACAACAGCGCACAACAGCCACCACCCCACTAACCCACGACCCAATTCAATTCACACATTGCTATGCTCTACAACAGGAAATAACTTGATGACTGACCAACGACAACAGGCACTGGACTACCACTCCGACCCTAAACCCGGCAAGATCTCCGTGGAGCTGACCACCTCGGCCGAGACCCAACACGACTTGGCGCTGGCCTACAGCCCCGGCGTGGCCGAGCCCGTGCGCGAGATCGCCGCCAACCCCGACAATGCCTACCGCTACACCATCAAGGGCAACCTGGTGGCCGTGATCTCCAACGGCACCGCCATACTGGGGCTGGGCAACCTCGGCGCGCTGGCCAGCAAGCCAGTGATGGAGGGCAAGGCGCTGCTGTTCAAACGCTTTGGCGCGGTGGATGCCATCGACATCGAAGTGGACGAGAGTGATCCACAGGCTTTTATTGACACCGTGCGCCGTATCTCCTGCAGCTTCGGCGGCATCAACCTAGAGGACATCAAGGCACCGGACTGTTTTGAGATTGAGCGCGCACTGATTGAGCAGTGCGACATCCCCATCTTCCACGACGACCAACACGGCACCGCACTGGTCACCTTGGCCGGTCTCTTGAACGCCCTCGAAGTCCAGGGCAAGCGCTTGGAGGATGTGCACATTGTCTGCCTCGGTGCGGGCTCTGCGGCCATCGCCTGCATGAAAATCTTCATCGCCGCTGGGGCGCGCCGCGAGCAGCTACTGATGGTGGACAGCAAAGGCGTGATCTACGAAGGGCGTAGCGAGGGGATGAACGAGCACAAACGCGAATTCGCCCGCGCCACCGACTGCCGCAGCTTGACCGATGCCTGCGTTGGAGCCGATGTCTTCGTCGGCCTATCCGGAGCCAACCTGCTACCCGACGAAGCCCTGCAGAGCATGGCCGCACGACCCGTGGTATTTGCTTGCTCCAACCCTGACCCCGAGATCACCCCGGAGCGAGCTCTAGCGTTGCGCGACGACCTGATTATGGCGACTGGCCGCTCGGACTACCCCAACCAAGTCAATAACGTGCTCGGCTTCCCGTTCATCTTTCGCGGCGCGCTGGATGTGGGGGCGCGGCGCATCAACGAAGAGATGAAAGTGGCCGCCGCCCACGCGCTGGCCGCATTAGCTCGCGAGCCAGTGCCAGCGGAGGTCTTGAAAGCCTACGAGGTGGACTCACTGGAGTTCGGGGCGGAGTACATCATTCCCAAACCCATGGATCCACGCTTGCTGGGTCGGGTAGCCGGAGCGGTAGCGCAGGCGGCAGTGGACACTGGCGTGGCGCGGCTGGGGTATCCGAAGTGGTATCCGTTGGGGGGGTAGCTGAGTGATCGGCTTGAGGCTAATGCATCACGCCAGCTCTCACCAAATAAATTAAGGTACCTAGAGTAGCCAACACGGCTTTGAATAAAATGCTGTCGTCAGGTGGTGAGTCAAATATTAAGCATTAGCTTCATCATGCTTTAGAAAAAAGCATCCGCCATATTGAGCGGGAATACAAATTGAAGCATGGCTCAGCAGATTTATACGCACATGCCAGTAGGATCGTCATTGCAACAAAATCTCAAGGAAATGCCGGCCCTGAGCATACTGGCCACTCAAATGTGTGGAATCACGCCGCTACTCTCGCATCCACCCAGCACAAAAATGCCCGCGCTACAACTTGGCAACTAACTTGCCAACTACGGGATAGCTCATTAACACAACCAACCCCCTGCAGGGGCAAACAATCCTTGGCCATAAGCCATTGACAACCAAAAATTCTGTTGCTATATTTAATGGCCTGCTGACTAAAAATGGGACTGCCAATGAATGTGCCCGCCTTCTCTAACTCCTTTCGCCTCGGTACCGGGCACCTACCACCCTATCTGGCCGGACGGCAAGAGGAACAAATCCAGTTGCAACGGTTACTCACCGCGCCTCCCATACTCAAGAATATGGTGTGGGCTGGTCTGCGGGGCATCGGCAAGACCGCCCTGCTTGAATTGCTTAGGCCGCTGGTGTCGAAGCGCCCATGGCTCTGGGTCGGGAGCAACGGCAGTGAATTGCACGGAGACTGCTTCGCTGGCCGCTGGAGTAAGGCGACTGATCGCCAACGCAAATTATTGCAGATCATCGCAGCTAGAGCCTCACAACAAGGAGTTCAGTGTCAAGCAGGTTCAACAAGCCTCGCAATCCCGCCTCCAACCCTACCGCCTCGGCAAGATCAGCCAGCTGCTGAGCACGCTGACCAAGCAGGGCTGGCTCGTAATAAACCGCCAGGGTCAATCCAGCTGCGCTCTGCCCTTGTTGCAACGGTTGATTGCACAACAAACAGCCGATGATCCCATGCGGACATGTGAGCAAAGCAATGGCGACTAAAGAGATGAAGCCGCATAAGGGATGGCAAAGTTATGTGAAACGACACTGGAAGTGGATCGCACCTTCCGGCATGGTCATTTTCGCCATATTTATTTATAAAGCCCGCAATTTAGGCTATGAGGATCACAACGGGCGATCTCCTGGGATAAACCTTATTCATGATGTGCTAATTTTTATAGCCGCGGGAACGGCACTGATAATAGCTGGATGGCGCAACCTAGAATTAGGACGGCAAGCTAATGCCACCGCAAAAACAGCAGAATCAGCATTAGAAAATTCCAAAATCACCCAACAGCAGGCACGGCTAGATCAACAGCGATATGCCAGTGAACAGTTTTCCAAAGGGGTGGAACTTCTGGCACAGGTTCACAGAGACGGATCCCACGCATTGGAGGCGCGCATCGGCGGCATCTATGCCCTAGATGCCCTAGCAAAATCTAGCCCTGAAAAACACTACGCTCCAGTGATGAAAACATTAGTGAGCTATATCCGTGAAAACGCCCAAAAGACTGCCCAAGAACAGCCGGAGCAAGATGATAATAATACACAAGCTCGCCGCTTAGGAGAAGATGTAAAAACAGCTTTTTCTATACTAAAATCACTTGATGATGCAGGTGCTAATAAAATACCAAGGGACGACATCAATTTTGATAATACAGATTTCAGAGATCTTTATTTTGGCAATGAGATTA
>JABABF010000168.1 GCA_014238345.1 Gammaproteobacteria bacterium | reverse complement strand
TAGATTTTTTCTTGCCGCTGTTGGGAGTGGATGCACAGGGCCGTGTGGATGTGGACTACATGCCATCGGCAGGAGCCACGGCGTATGCTATGCCGGGAAATTTAGTTCAGGATGCACCGCAAAATATGAGGAATGCGCTGGCGGTGCGCCTCAACGGAGTGGGTCTAGGCGTGGAGGTGATGCTCTCAGTGCAAGACGGCGCGCTGTTTGGGATGACGACGGTGACGACGGGCATTGTGGCGGAGTCCTTGGCGATCAGTGTCGATCCATCACCTGAAATGGGGCAAGTGCTCGCTGGAGAATCTCTGGCATTCACCCTGCAAGCAGTAAATTCATCGGGGGTGGAAGAGCCATCCTATCCCCTATGGCCATGGACATTGACGGCCTCGGTGGCTTGGACAGAGCTGGGGCGCACGAGCAATACGCTGACGGCGCGATTCTCAGGTCTCCCCGACAGAACTGCCGTGACGCTGACAGCGAGCGCTGGCTCACTGTCTAGAACCCTAGAGTTGGTGGTGGATGTGGAGCCAGACCATGTGGTGCTACTCCCGCTGAGTGACTCAACGGAGTTGCGCCATGTGAGCAGTGCTGCTGGCGGAGCCGCGCTGGACTACCGATTGTGGCTGGAAAATGCACAGGGCGAGGTGGATCACGATATAGATTTCAGCCAGCTGACAGCGGGGCAGCTCGCCATCACGCCAACGCAGGGCAGTATAGTGAGCGCGACACTTAGCCCCAGCAGTTCAACGGCGAGCCATATTGGGCTACTGACACTGCGTTACTGGCCAGTCAGTGACCGCAGTACATTTGATCTGACCGTGGGGTTTGAGAACTTGCGTCCTGCCACGGTGTCAGGGCCAGTGGTCGACCTAGTGGCAGAGCGTCTGGTGGCGGTAGTAACGGCGGCGGCGCATACGGGCGAGCTGTACCTAGAGCATGGCGCAGTGGAGCACTTGACAGTGCAGTTGCAGGCGGTGGCTGGGGAGCCCGGCTGTGATGATGGCATCGGGCAAAAGGTCTTCCCCTGTGTCTGGGATGAAAATGGCGGTCGCCACAGTATTTTGTTGCGCCACGACAGCACGGCCTCGCGCTCGCACAATGTGCAAGCGGATTTTCCAGCGGTGAGCGGCACCGTTGAGTCGGGTCAGCGTACGGCGACGCTCGCTATTTCGACCTCTGCGAATTTGCTGGTGACCCAAGATGTGTTGGGTCTACTGGCGCTAACGGTTGAAGATGTGGATAGCACGGGCTTAGCTCCCGCCATGGCCTTTGTGGAAGTACGTTTAGTGGTGGATTTTGATCTCAGTCAGGATGCGGTGGAGAGTATTTCTGATGCTATTATTTTGCTCAATTCGCAGCTGTTTTCTTCCCACTTATTGGCTCAGTTTCCTCAGTTGTTGCTACAGGGACTGCACATTGCGCAGGCCGGGCAGACAACTGCACCGGGGATTCAGGCAATGGGGCAGAGCTTGGAT
This sequence comes from Gammaproteobacteria bacterium, assembly GCA_014238345.1. GTDB lineage: Bacteria > Pseudomonadota > Gammaproteobacteria > JABABF01 > JABABF01 > JABABF01. The sequence continues at coordinate 678 of JABABF010000168.1, read as the reverse complement.
ACACAGACGGCGTTGACGCACCTGAGATCTATTCAAGCTTTTCTGGATATCACTGGCGATGGCATCCTGGCGGCTGATGATGCCCTATTGATCTTGCGCTATCCTGAATTGAGTGATAGCGAGCGGGAAACCAATACCGAGTGGATACTACAGGCGCTGCCGTACCTGAGCCCTGATATAGAGAAGGTGAAGGCTCGCCTGCAGGCTATTTACTAATGAAGTTGGGCATAAAGCACGCTACCGACTCTCTAGTTGACAACAGCTCAGTGCGGCATTACAAGCCGACGACCCCAGGTGAAATCTTCAGTCTCTAGCAGCTAGCGAGTCAGCAGAGTGCATTCTCTGCTGAGTCCCCGTTGCATTGAAAGGCTTTGCTGCCCCCCTCGCTCGGGCGACATGAACGGCTGAGCTGCCTATTTTCATGAAGAGGGAGAGCAGAGGGGGATGTGCTATCCTTATCGCTTGAGAATGAATAGTGCGCTAAACATGCTAGCCTACACAGATGATCTGTTGTGTGGTCAGCTCCAGCGATTGGTGCGGTCTACACAGTGCACCGCGACGCTAATGGCTCTGTCTATCGCTCTGGTTTGGCCGATGTCGACGGCCTTGGCCGGCACCTTGTCGTTCAGCCCGACGCTGAGCGCGGTCACGGTGGGCACCTCCTCTACACTGACCGTG
>JABABF010000167.1 GCA_014238345.1 Gammaproteobacteria bacterium | reverse complement strand
GGGTTGTATTCGAAGTGTGCGGTGCCATTGCGCCGCTCCACATAGGTTTCGTGCATCCCCTCACCCAGCGGCCCCGGTCGGTACAGCGCCAACAGGACGACGAGATCGTTGAATTCTCGCGGACGCAGTTTGCGGATCAGCTGCCGCATACCACGCGACTCGAGCTGGAAGACGGCGGTGGTCTCTCCCTGCGAGAGCAATTGGTAGACTGCCTCGTCGTCTAGCGGCGGTGACAGTGGCACCGGCAGAGGGGGCTTTCCATCTGCCTGACGCTGGCTGTTGATGGTCTGTGTTGCACGCTCCAGCACAGTCAGGGTGCGTAGCCCCAAGAAGTCGAATTTTAAAAAGCCCAATTGTTCCAGGTCATCTTTGTCGAGCTGCGTCATGACGACTTGGTCGCGTTGTTCGCAACACAGCGGTAAGGTGCTCATCTGTTCAGTGTTGGCGATTACCACGCCTCCGGCATGCCGGCTGATATTTCGTGTCAGACCTTCGAGGACACAGGCGGTTTTCCACACTTGGCTGGACTCTTCATGTGTCTCAAGTAGTTGCCCGAGCTCTTGGTTCAGGGGGGAGGTGTTGTCCGATGAACCGCCCAGCGCCTGTGCCAGAGTGATATTAGGTGTCGGTGGGATAAGGCGCGCCAGCCGGTCGCCGACGCTGTAGGGCTTGCCTTGGGCGCGGGCCACATCGCGCACAACTGCCCGCGCCGCCATGCGGTTGAAAGTGATGACATGTACCGCAGCGTATTCTCCATAGCGTCGTCGCACATATTGGATGACTTCATCGCGTCGCTCTTGACAGAAATCAATGTCGAAATCCGGTAGCGAGACGCGCTCGGTATTGAGGAAACGCTCGAACAGCAGGCCGTGCGGCAGTGGGTCGATATCGGTGATATGTAGGCCATAGGCGGCCAGCGATCCCGCGCCCGAGCCGCGTCCGGGCCCGACGGGGATGTGGTGTTTGCGAGCCCAGCGGGTGAAGTCCATCACGATCAGGAAATAATCGGCATAACCGAGTTCCTCAATGATCCCGAGTTCGGTGTGCAGGCGCTGCAGCTGCTCTTCCTTGAGATTGTGACCGAGTCGCGCCCGCAGGCCACGGCGCGCCATCTTGCTGAGCAGTTGGTTGGCGCATTGACCCGCTGCCAGCCCCGGAT
>JABABF010000166.1 GCA_014238345.1 Gammaproteobacteria bacterium | reverse complement strand
CGATAGCCCTGGCGCAGCGGGGTCTGGTGCCGCCATACCCGTCTGTCGAAAACTGCCCACATGCCACAGCTGCGCCATCATAGAAGAGCCTTCTGAATGCACTGCATCGACCACTTTGCGCCATGCTTGAATTGCCTGGGCACCATAGCAATACGGCACATGCTCATAGCTGGCAGCACTGGGATGGGGGATGTAGCTAGCCTCGGTAATCAGCAGGCCAGCACCGCCGCGCGCGCGCATTGAGTAGTACGCCACGGCCTGCTCGGTCGGCACATTGGACGGGCTACGATAACGGGACATCGGGGCCAATACCACCCGATTTGGCAACGACAACCCAGCACCAGAAAATGGGCTGAACAGCGCTGATAGTGCGCTCGGTGTCGTCATATCGCCAGCTGCTCGGTTGCGGGCGGGCGACGGCACAAGATCCGGCACAAGATCCGGCTGACAGCATCCGTTGGCAATGCCGTGGCAAGACCAGATGTAATCACCCTGTGCATCAGCGCACCCGCAATTTCGGCGGCGGCGTATTGCGCCGCATCGTGGTCAAGAATTGCTCTGGCGGTGCTGGCGCGGCCACCTCTGGCAAACCCTCGGGTGGATTATCCCAAAACTCTCGCCACGACGGCCACAGCTCGTGCCAACCTCCCGCATAGGGTTCGCGAGACGGCCAGCGCATCTTGTGGTCACCAATCGGCGGGCTGTTGATGTCGGCGGCATACCAGTACAGCGGCAGGCGGCGGCGGAAGTACCAAATACCTTGGCGGCGTTCGTAGTGGTCCCAGTACATCATCTGCATCAACACCCACTCGGGACCAGTCTCGTGCTCGTTCTTGGAATAGACAACACCACTGGCGCGGTCAGGACTCTCAAATTCGATGATGTGACCGCCGATATGGTGCGATGTGCCAGTAAATTGATTGCGCAGGGTATCGTCGAGCCAAAGCTTCAACTCGCGCCGCCCGCTACGCTCCTTGCCGACACGGATATCATCGACGAACAAGTTCACATGGGCATCCAAATCGCGCATGTCCAAGGACAATGCATAGCGCGCCGCCAACTGCCGGATGGCATCCAGCGACTCAAGGCGCTCAAGGCGCTCGGCCAGCGATGCTAACGGCTCGGCGGTGCGCTCGGCTGTCACAGATTCAGTGCTCACTCAAGATTCGCCAGCTGACTGTTGCCGACATTCAACTCACAGGTTTTGCCGCCATCAACGAGTAGTGAGGCACCGGTGATGTAGGAGGCTTCGTCTGAGGCCAAAAACAAAATCGCATTGGCCACTTCGACCGGATCGCCAATGCGCCCGTTGGGCACCGAGGCGGCAGTGGCGCGCTCGGCCTCTTCATCGGGTAGCGCCAGCTGGGTGCTCGGTGTCATCACCACACCAGGGACGACCGCATTGACGCGCACCCCAGCGCGCGCTCCTTCCAGTGCGGCGCTACGACTCAGGCTAAGTAGCGCCGCCTTGGCAGCGCTGTAGGCGGCGGCGCCGGGTGTCGTCATCAATGCCATCACCGAGGACAGATTGACCACACTGCCAGCGCCGCGCTCAATCATGCCGGGCATCGCTGCACGCAGGCCAAAAAAAACGGCATCCAGAGAAGTGGCAAAAGCGGCACGCCAATCGGCAGTGGAGGTGTCAGCGATCATACCGCCAGCGTAGGAGAAAGCGTTGTTGACGAGGATATCTAGCCGCCCTTCGCGCTCTTCAATCTCGCTGACCACAGCGGCGAAACGCTCTTCGTCGGCGACATCGGCGGTCACGGCGCGGGCGCTCCCGCCATCGGCCACGATGCGCTCAGCCACCTGCTGCGGCGGTTCCGGGCGACGTCCACAAACCACCACCGTCGCACCCTCAGCGGCCAAACGCAATGCCGTCGCTGCGCCGATACCAGTGCCACCGCCGGTGACCAACGCCACTTTCCCCGCCACCCGGCCGATGTTGTGCTCTGTATCCATGCCTCACCTTGCCCCCTCGCTATGTTGCCGCCGCATTACTGCGAATACAGCGCTCAAAACACCTCGCCGCAAGGGTCGGTAGCATATCATAACCACCACAAATAGTGTGCAAATCCAGGTGCTCCGGACGATAAAAATAGCCGCCAGATAACACCGCAACGGCGGCGGTCATCATCCCCCAAAAACTTATTAGAGTCAGCGCATTGACGGCCAGTGGTGACAGGCGGTCTATCCACTGTGTGTATGCGCTAGAATTAATCGTGCAAACGCCGCCCCGTGCACTGGCACATCGTGTCAAGGAGGCTCCCATGCCATTGGATCCACAGGCCAAAGCTGCGCTGGAGTTCCTCAACCAGCCGGAGATGCGGATCGAGGCCAACACTTGGCCCGCTGAGGCTCGCAACTCGATGGTGCTGCCGCTGCCGGAGAACCCCGAGCCGGTGGCGCGAGTAGAGGACCTCAGCATCGACGGCCCCGGCGGCGACTTGCCGTTGCGCCTCTATCACCCCGGCGACCCCGACGGCAAACACCCACCAGCGCTGGTGCTCTACTTCCACGGCGGCGGCTTCATCTTCTGCAATTTGGACAGCCACGATGCCCTCTGCCGCACGCTGTGCAACAGCACCGGTGCCGCCATCCTGTCGGTGGACTACCGGCTGGCACCAGAGGCTAAGTTTCCGGCCGCACCAGAAGACTGCTACGCCGCCCTGTGCTGGGGTGCCGCCAACTCAGAGCGGCTGGACATCGATGCCGGACGCATCGCTGTGGCTGGCGACAGCGCAGGTGGCAACTTGGCGGCTGTGGTCGCCCTGATGTCACGCGACCGCGGTGGGCCGACGCTGAGAAGTCAAGTGCTGATCTATCCGGTCACCAGCCAGATCACAGATTCCCCCTCCTATCAAGAGAACAGCGAGGGCTATTTTCTGACCAAGTCGGGCATGGAATACTGCATCAACCACTATCTTAACAGCCCCGAGGACAAGCAAAACCCGCTGGCTTCGCCGCTGTTGTGCCCCGATCTAAGCGCCCTGCCTGCGGCCATCGTCGTCACCGCTGAGTACGACCCACTGCGTGATGAGGGCGAAAGCTATGCCCGCCGCTTGGCCGAGGCCGAAGTGCCAGTGTGGATGAAGCGCTACGATGGCATGATTCACGGCTTTATCAGCATGAGCGATATCATGGATCGCGGCAAAGAGGCACTCGCCGACATCGCCGAGCGACTGCGGGTGGCGCTGGTGCCCCTCACCAACGCCTCACCGGAGTAGCCCCAACCAAGTCCTTCGTTCGGTGCTGGCTAGCCAAGAGCCCCGCCATGCCACTCGACCCCCAAACCGAAGCCCTGTTAGCGCACTTAAACCAGTCCGGTATGCTGATCGACGACTCCATTCACAACGACGAACGATGGAGGCCATCGTCGCCAGCCAAAAGCCCGTGGATACCCAACCTAACCGTGAGTGACGAACCAGCCCCAACACAGCGCTAGAGTGAGTTAGCATGATCAGAGCGCAAGTAACCCAGCTCGGCCACCGCCCCGATATGGATACCCAACCTAAACAGTGAACAACAAATCAGCACCTACACAGCTCTAGAGTGATCTGGCATGCTGTAGCAACTCCAGTGACCCAGCTCAGCCACCGCCCCGATATAGATGGCCTGCGGGCGCTGGCCATCCTGCCTGTGGTGCTCTATCACGCTGGCTTGCCCGGCTTTGGCGGTGGCTTCGTCGGGGT
>JABABF010000165.1 GCA_014238345.1 Gammaproteobacteria bacterium | reverse complement strand
GTAGCGATGGCTTCTCGCCCCGTCTACAGGTCACGCCTGCTTTTGATTATGCCGAGTCCTCGCTACACCGTTTGGTGTTGCGAGTCGATGAAATTGCTGGTGGTGGCGGCGATTACTTGCTAGTGCCGCTGACGCTACGGGTGTGGCACCCTGACAGCGTGCCACCTATCTATACGGGTTGGACGGAACGCTCGGTGCTGGAGGGTACGCTGGTGGTCGACGGGTTGAGCGCGGCAGATCAGTACGGCGTTGCCTTGTTCACGCACTTTGAGCTGCGGGTGGAGGATCCGGTGCTGAGCCCTGGGGACTTTGCGGTGGTGGCGAGTACGGACGGACTCACAGCGGCGTTGCAATTTCAGCCCAATGCCTTGGACTATGAGAAATCTTCACAATATCGCTTGGTGTTGAGGGTGTCGGAGGTGTGGGGTGCTTACCTTGAGCAGACGCTATTACTGCGGGTACTCGACCTTCCTGGCCCGCCACTCTATACCGGCTGGACGGCGCTTGCCGCCCCCAACAATGCTCGTTGGATCAGAGACTTGAGTGCTATAGACGCAGAGGGTGAGGCCTTAAGCTGGGAGCATTTCTCGGTGTCTGTTGAGGATTCGGTGTTGGGAGCCGATGCCTTTACGATCATACCGTTTAGTAGCGATGGCTTCTCGCCCCGTCTACAGGTCACGCCTGCTTTTGATTATGCCGAGTCCTCGCTACACCGTTTGGTGTTGCGAGTCGATGAAATTGCCGGTGGTGGTGGCGATTACGTGCTGGTGCCGCTGACGCTACGGGTGTGGCACCCTGACAGCGTGCCACCTATCTATACGGGTTGGACGGCACGCTCGGTGCCGGAGGGTACGCTGGTGGTCGACGGGTTGAGCGCTACAGATCAGTACGGCACGGCCTTGGATTTCACGCACTTTGAACTGCGGGTGGAGGACTCGGTGCTGAGCCCTGGGGACTTTGCGGTGGTGGCGAGTACGGACGGATTCACAGCGGCGTTGCAATTTCAGCACAATGCCTTGGACTATGAGGAATCCTCACAACATCGCTTGGTGTTGAGGGTGTCGGATGCGGGGGGTGCTTACCGTGAGCTGACGCTATTACTGCGGGTACTCGACCTGCCAGTTTATACCGGCTGGACGGCGCTTGCCGCCCCCAACAATGC
>JABABF010000164.1 GCA_014238345.1 Gammaproteobacteria bacterium | reverse complement strand
GTCTGCCCCCCGCCATTGACAAATCACCTGAATTATACCTGACGCAATATGTGTAAGAGCCTTCGAATATCCTCCAGTCCCTATAGCCGCTAAACTAGGCATTAACCACCCCCTAACCCCCCCATGCCCACCCAAGCTCCTATTATTGCCCCTTCCCTGTTAGCCGCCGACTGTGCTGCGCTCGGCGCGGAGGCGCGTGATGCGCTCGCTGGTGGTGCGGATTGGCTGCACCTAGATGTCATGGACCAGCACTATGTGCCGAATCTAACTTTCGGGCCACTGGTGTGTCAGGCACTGCGCAAGGCAGGAATTGAGGCGCCGCTGGATGTGCACCTAATGGTCTCGCCAGTAGATGACTTGATCCGTGCCTTCGCCGATGCGGGTGCCGATTGGATCACTATTCATCCGGATGCCACCACGCATGTCGATCGCTCGTTGCGCCTGATCGCCGATTGTGGTGCCAAGCCGGGTCTGGCACTCAATCCAGCCACCGGAGCGCAGGCGCTGGATTACACGCTGGAGCAGTTAGATCAAGTGCTGTTAATGTCAGTCAATCCGGGCTTTGGTGGGCAGGCTTTCCTGCCCGCTGTGCTGGACAAGATCGTCGAGGTGCGCGCGCGTATTGAGGCCTCGGCGCGTCCCGTGCGCCTTGCTGTGGATGGCGGCATTGATGCATCAAATATTGCTCGCATCAGTGTTGCAGGTGCCGATACTTTTATCGCGGGCACAGCAATCTTTGGTCAGAGTGACCGAGCCAGCGCCATCGCTACCCTGCGGGGTGCGCTGGCGGGGGCTTAGGGCTACTTAGCTCAGCGCCAGTTCATCGGGCGGGGCTCCCCACCGTCCTGCTCAGCCACCAATTAGCTGTGTAGTGCCTGAGGTGGGTAGATTTCCGCCAAATCGACAGCCCCCCCTCCTCCCGTTCGCTATGGCTCCACTGCCTGCAGTCGCTCTACCGGGAAGTGAGCTATGCGGTCGGCGCGGAACGAGCCGACATAGATCTCCCCGCCGCGCTCTACCGCCACGGTCGCCATGCCGAAGGGCTCGCCGCGATGGTGGAAAGCATGGGTGATGCGCAGGCTCTGCGGCTCAATGCGCTGAATCAGCATATCGCTCAGGCAGGCACCGTTTTCCAGCTCATGGCAGATGCTCATCTCCTCTAGTCCCGCTGGATGCGAGGCTGACAGCAACGAGCCGTCCGCCGTCCAGCTCAGGTTGTCGCCATGTACGATGGGCAGGCTACCCAGAAGCTCCCCGCTGAGCCGGTTCAGTTTGAGTAGCTGCTGGTCAAAGTACTGATGCACAAACAGGGTCTGGCCGTTGGACGATAGGGCGAGGCCGTTGGGCAACGCACCAGCAGAGTTTGGAATCTCGCGCCAGCCCTCAGCGGGTTGCCATTCGTGCACACTGCCGGTATTCAGCCTCATGGTAGCCATCAGGAAGCCGCGCCAGGCAGGCATCGGTACGCTGTACATCCGCGAGGCGATAAAGCCGTTACCAGCGGCCACGACATCGTTCATCACCGCCCCCGGCACAGCCATCACACAGCCACGCCATTCGAGTTGTGGCGCATCGGCCACACTTTGCAGGGCAAAGAACTCGATGCTGGCCACGCCCTCCGCACGGTGATTCACCACCAGCAGCACCGATGCGCCGTCAGGACGTGTGCCAAGGTCGATGCCATGCGGCGAGAACTGCGCGGGCTGCGGGCAGGTCGGGTCACCCCAGTGCGCCTCGTCCCGTATCGCATCGGACAGCGTCTGAGCTTCAGGGGGCCACAGCCGCTGGCGGCGACCGCTTTCGGGTTGCCAGGCGATGAGGCTACCGGGTGCACTGGCGAAGTCCCCGCCACTCATCTGGCTGATCAGTAGCCAGCCGCCATCATCGTCGTAGAGCACAAGGTCTTCAGGGTTTTGTAACCCACAGACTACCTTGATGTCCGCGCTCGGCAGGCAGGCGAATGACCGCAGAGCAGTGGCGGTATCCTCGCCATCGGCACAGCCTATCAGCGATAGCATCAGCACTATCAGGGCGGCGTTGGCGCGAGTGTGCTTGTACCCAGTCATAGCTCCCTCTTCACGAGTCATTATGCAGTCAACGCCGTGTTGAGTGTAGCGGCAAAGATAGCGCGAACTCAAGGTTGATGCAGGCGAATAGCGGCTGTCGGTGGCACTCCTGGCCGTCAACAGCAATATCCCCTACCAAGGGCAGACCTTAGCCAATTGCTAACTAGGTTGTTGTTGCGCTAATAGTTGATTTGTGCTCGGAGCTCTAAATGCCTTATAAACAAATAAAGCAAAAGTGAATACGCCAATAGCAAAAACAATATCCCCTGGAACCCTAGCCCATACGAATGCACTTATAATGTCGCTTTGCATAAACTCAGCAGATCTGGCTGACACATAACTTACTTTTATGCTTTGATAAGTCTGCCATAAGCCTTGTGGCAACAGCGATAAAAATGTCATCATTGCCAAGCCAATATTTAACGACCAAAATGTTATTTTAAGCAAATTTTTGTCCCATTTGTCAATGTCGGTCAACCCACGCATACAATACAGCATTAAACCAATACCCAGCATACCGTATACACCAAATAATGCCGCGTGCCCGTGATTGGCTGTGGTGTTTAGGCCCTGCATATAATAAAGCGCTATCGGTGGATTGATTAGAAAACCAAATAGTCCAGCACCGACTAAATTCCAGAATAAAACGGCAGCAAAAAACATAAACGGCCAGTGATAGTTCGAATCCCAGTCTGCTTGGTGTTCCAGTTTTCTATGACTATAAGCCTCAAAACCAATCACCATCAAAGGCACCACCTCAAGTGCTGAGAAACTTGCACCAACCGCCATAACCGACAAAGGTGTGCCAGACCAATACAGATGGTGGAAAGTGCCCAACACACCACCACCTAAAAATATAATGGTTGCCAGAAGTGTCATAGTAGTAGCAACCGATACTCTTAATAAACCCATACGTGCAAATAACAAAGCTATAATGGCAGTGGCAAATACCTCAAAAACTCCTTCTACCCAAAGGTGTACCACCCACCAGCGCCAATATTCAATAATACTCAGATTGGTATTTTTCCCCCACATAAACCCTGCGGCGTACAATAAACCAATTGAAACAGTTGCCAATATAACCAAAAATGATAATGATTTAGTGTGCCGGTCTTTCAGAGATGGCAATAATGACCTTAGCAATAAAGTGACCCATAAGATTAAACCAACGAACAAATAAATTTGCCAAAATCGTCCTAAATCAATATACTCGTACCCTTGATGTCCAAACCAAAAATTGGTGGTTAGGTGCTCAATATAACCACTTACAGCCAGCCATTGCCCGACGAATGAGCCGACAACAATCAACAACAAACTGAAAAACAGAAAATTAACTCCAAAACGTTGGAATTTTGGTTCATGCCCTGATACCAATGGCGCAACATACAAACCCGTTGCCAACCAAGCAGTAGCAATCCAAAAAACCGCCAATTGTGTATGCCAAGTTCTGCTGATAGTATAAGGAATATAATCAATGAGTGGAATACCATAAAACCCCTGCCCTTCAACGTCATAATGTGCAGTGAGAATACCTAGTAATACTTGCAATACAAATAAAGCTGTGACAACCCAGAAAAATTTTGCGGTCGCTCGCATTGATGGCGTGATGACCGTATTTTGAATAAAGTCTTGTTTGGCAACACCTCTTTCAGGAACCGATGTTTGGCGCCATTCATCAAACTGAGAGGCATAATACCAAACGATCGCGCCAATACCGGCCAGTAATAAAAAGATTGAGATAATACTCCACAATAATACAGATGCCGGTGGAGTGTTGCCGACCAATGGCTCGTGTGGCCAATTACTGGTATAGGTTATATCATCGTCAGGTCGGTTTGTTGATGCCGCCCAAGATGACCAAAAGTAAAAGGCGCTAAGTTTCTTTGCCTTTTTTTCATCAAGAATAATTTTGATTGGAAACGCATAATCCTCGCGTAGTTGTTGATATTTTTCATCAGTAGAAGTGTATAGATTGATAAAATGCTGCTGGGTTTTCTTGATGGCTATGGCACGATTTTTGTTGACGGTTATCACGCCATTTTCAGGGTCATAAGTGTTTTCCCTCACGGTGTTTTTCAGGATAATTTTACTAAGGTCGAGTTTTTGTGTAGAATCAATTGAACCCATGTCAAAATTATTGGCATTGATGATTTCCAATAAAGCCAACGCTTCACGGTTCAACCAATCTGCCGTCCAATCAGGAGCCAAATAGCTGCCATGCCCCCATATAGAGCCTTGCTGCATACCGCCAACTGTTTGCCAAATATTTTGCCCGTCTTCAATATCTTGGCGAGTGTAAATAACCTCACCACTAACAGTTTTAAAAGCGCTTGGCACAGGGGGGGCTTGAAAATAAATTACTCTGCCGAGATACAATAATACAAAGAAAGAGAATACCAAGCTGATTCCTAGTATTATCCACAGTTTTTTTACGGAGAAAAAATCTGAATAACTTTTCATGTGGGGTTTTCTCTTCTCGGCTCTTCTGCCCCATTAAAATTTAGCGCTATACTCTTGATTTGTTCCTGAAACATCGCGGTTGTTTTGCTGTGCATGATGTCTTTGGGACTTCTGAACTCGCTGTGCCGCTACAATCCGATAGCACATCCAATTCCAAAGTCACTATACCACCATCAGGCCGTCGCGGTGCGGGGACAATCGCCGCAGAAGTCGCCACCAGATGACGAGGTGCTGGATATAGCGTCATCCACTAGCCTCGCCAGCAGTTCAATGTGCTGCGGTGTGTCGTTTAGGCATGGCACCAGACGGAGCACCTCACCACCGGCCTTTCGCCACTGTTGTTGTCCCACCACACCCAGCTCGTGCAGGGTCTCCAAACAGTCGGCGGAGAAACCCGGGCAGCACACATCCACACGGCCGACACCGCGTTGCGGCAACTCAGTGAGCAGCTTTTCAGTATAGGGGCGCAACCACGGTGCCATGCCATAGCGCGACTGGAAGCACAGCGTCCACGGTGGTGGTGCATCGAAGCGCGCGACCAGCGCCTCGGCACTCGCCCGGCACTGCTCGGCGTAGGATTCGGTGCGTGCGCGATGCTCGGGGATGCCGTGAAAGCTCAATAGCAGGTGGTCGCCGCGCCCCTGTGTGCGCCAGAAATCCTCCAACCCAGCCGCCAGTGCGTCAAGGTAACTCTCGTGTTGGGCATAGGCACCTAGCTGAGTGATGTCGGCCTCGGGCAGGCGCTCGGCCAATCTGGCTACTCGGTCGCAGACGGCGCAGCTGGTGGCGGTACACAGCTGCGGGAACAGCCCCACCACGATAAAGCGGCGGCAGCCCGCCGCATACAGCTCCTCGCCGACCTGCTCCAGCTGTGGTGGCCCGTAGAGAAAGGCGCAACGCACGGCTGTCCCAGCGCCGAGCTGCGTCTGGAGGGCTCGAGCTTGGCGCTGGCTGATCGCCCGCAACGGCGAGCCATCCGCCCCCCAGATCTCGGCGTAGTGGCGCGCCACTCGCTGCGGGCGCCTGGGTAGTACGGCGAGGTGCAAAATCGGTAGCCACAGCCAACGTGGCAGATCGACGATACGAGGGTCGGCCAAGAATTGGCTCAGGAAACGCCGTACCGCCGCTGGGGTCGGAGCCTCTGGGGTGCCGGAATTGATCAGCAGTACGGCGGTATCTGGCAAGGCTGTTGGTGAGCCTTCAAGGGCTATTGCGGTTTTAGTGTGTCGGCGAGTCGCTGGGTAACGGCATCTAGGTCGCCTGACCCGTTGATGACGCTGAAGCGAGGGCCGCCCGTCTGGCTCCAGCGCTGGTAGAAGTCGAGTAGTGGTTTGGTGTGCTCGTGGAACACGGACAGACGGTGGCGCACAGCGTCGGCTTGGTCGTCCTCTCGTTGCACTAGCGGTTCACCGCTTTCATCGTCAATACCCGGTCGCTGCGGCGGGTTGAACAGCTGATGGTAGACACGCCCCGAAGCCGGATGCGACCAGCGTCCGCTGAGTCGCTTCACCAGCTCGTCCTCGCCGATATCAATCTGTACCACCTGATCTATATTGATGTTGCGCAAGCGCATGCCCTCGGCCTGCCCCAGTGTCCGTGGGAAGCCGTCTAGCAGATAACCGCTCGCGCAGTCACTCTGCTGGAGGCGCTCTGCTACCAGTTCCAAGATCAACTCATCGGGAACCAAGTTGCCAGCATCCATCAGCTCGCGCAGCTGCTCGCCCAGCGCCGATGAGGCTCGGCGAGTGGCGCGCAACATGTCTCCCGTGGAGATTTGTGGGATGCCGAGCTGTTGGCCCTGTCGTTGAGCTTGGGTACCCTTGCCCGCTCCTGGTGGGCCGATGAGAACGATGCGCATGGGACTCATGACAGGTGGAATGGCGGTGCTGGGTCAAAGTATAACGGCCACCGTCTCAGCATGACCCCATCACCATTAGAATAGGGGCAGAGATTTTGCAACGGGCACTGCAAAGTGCTGGTAATCCTAGGGAGTAAATAATGGCATATACAGGTAAGGTGGCACTAGTGACTGGTGCTGGCAGTGGTATGGGGCAGCTGGCCACCCGGAACTTTGCGGCAGCGGGGGCGAAGGTGGCGGCCTTGGATATTGACGAGGCGGGGCTTGCGAGCACCAAGGGCGAGGAGCAGAAGATCCATTGCCACACGGTGGACATTACTGATTTCGATCAGCTAAAGCAGGTTGTTGCCGAAGTAGAGAGCGAGCTCGGACCTATCGACCGGGTGTTCAATTGTGCGGCGATCATGCCGTTGGGGGCGTTGCTGGAGCAGGAGCCAGAAACCATGCACCGGTTGATGCGCATCAATTTTGGCGGTTTGGTCAATATTACCCATGCGGCATTGCCGGGTATGCTCAAGCGCGATGTTGGGGATTTTGTCAGTTTTGCCTCTATGGCTGGTCTCATGCCGACGCTGTACACGGGAGCCTATTCGGCTACCAAGGCCGCCGTCGCCTTTTTTAACGAGACGCTCTACCACGAGCACTTGGACAGTGGGGTGCGCTTCGCCTCGGTCTGCCCGCCGGTGGTCAACACGCCATTGCTCCAACAGGGTCGTGATACACGTTGGCCGAAGATGCTCGATCTGGCTCCGCCGCTGGAGCCGCAAGTGGTGCTAGATGAGATTGAGCGTTGCCTAGAGCGCGGCAAGTTTCTAGTGTTGCCAACCAAAAATGCCAAGCAGGGCTACTGGGCGCGCCGCTTGATTCCCAGTGGCATCTGGAAGCAAGTACACAAAGTAGAGGGTTGCTGAACTGCGTGTTGTAGCGCTAGGGGTGTATCAGGGCAACATTGGTCATGCTCGGTGTGCTGCTTAGCGGTGGTGGCTCTGTACTCAGTCGATGGCCGCGAGCTGGAGCGGTGCGCCCCCCGTGCATCAGTTATGTGATCGTGTGCTGATGCAGCGAGCAGCTGCGGGGCGCTGTGCCTGCCGCCCATTGCCAAGTCGGCTACACCAACGCAGGCTAATCCCTCACTGCATCCGTTGGCAGCTAGGTAGCGCTCTGCCCGCGTTGGGGCTTGCCGTGGCGCTGAGCTCTTGCGGGCTGTTGCCAGAGCGGCCATCGGCAGTGGTGAGCGATGATGGGTTGCTGACGGGGGATGGTAAGGCTTTCTTGGGGGTGTTGAGCCGCCCGATGACCATTGCGTTGCGGTCGGGTCGCAGTCAGCGCGAGGGTATTGCTGTGCAACGGGTGGTGCCGGGCAGTAGCGCCGAGCGCGCTGGATTGCGCGGCGGGGATGTGATCATCGCCATTGACCGGCAGCGGGTGAGCGATACGCCAGCGGCGATGCGTGCGGGGTTGCTGGCACGTCTCGTGCTACAGCGCCACCCCGGTGAGCCATTGCAATTGGTGCTGTTACGACCTGAGCGCCGTTACCAAGCGCGGCTCAATGGGCGTGCTGTGGCGGTGGACAGCCCCAGCCAGTGGCGGCAGCTACTGGACGGCGATGCAACTCAGACGCTGAGCCTGTCGCGTCAGCTGCGCTGGCGCAAGCTACGCGTCACGGTGGTGCTGGGGCGGCGCGCGGTGCGGCGGCTCCAGACGACTCCTGTCAACCCACACTACGAGGCGCTACCAGAGCGTAGCGGTCGCTGGGTTGAGCCAGCACTGCGCCACTTCACTATGGAGGCAGATTATCTAGAGCTGCTCGCCAACTGGTCAGAGCCAGTATGGGGGCAGCCATCTCAGCTACTACCACTGGTTGATTATCTGCGTCGCGAGCCGTTGCGCATGGACACACTGCTGGAGGAGCTGCGTACCACTGTGCGCCGCCACGCTGACCGCCCCGCTGCCCTAGTGGCGGCGCTAACCGCCCTGCGCGCCGGACACTTTAGCGCTGTGCCGCCACCTCGGGCACAGGCGGTGGCACAGAATGATATGGCGGCTGAGCTGGCGCGGCTGAGCAGGTTGCTTGAGCGAGCCAGGAGCGAGCGTCAGCGGGCATTGGCGGGCTTGGAAACTGAGGATTTAAGTGAGCTGCGCGAAGGGGTGCCAACCCTATTTTCCGGGTTGTCGGACAGCTACTACC
>JABABF010000163.1 GCA_014238345.1 Gammaproteobacteria bacterium | reverse complement strand
GCTGTTGTATCCGCCGCGCCGTTCGCGGTCACCGCCAAATCCGCCGCGTCGCTCGCCTCCGCCGCCAAAGTTACCGCGCCGTTCTCCGCCGCTGCTGTATCCGCCGCGCCGTTCGCGATCACCGCCGTATCCGCCGCGTCGCTCGCCTCCGCCGCCAAAGTTACCGCGTCGTTCACCGCCGCTGCTGTATCCGCCGCGCCGTTCGCGGTCACCGCCAAATCCGCCGCGTCGCTCGCCTCCGCCGCCAAAGTTACCACGCTGATCGCCCCCACTGCGCGATCTCCCTTGGCTCGGCTCCTGGCCCCGCGATCCGCCTCGCGGTGGGCCGCTATGTTTGCTGTCCTTGCTCATCGCCACGCTCGACGGCGACCGTGACCGCGCTGGCTAGCGCGCTCCTGTCGAATGCGGACGGGCTCTAGATCAATGCGCCGCTGCTCGGGGTCGACCGCCGCCAACTGCACCCTCAGGCGTGTTCCTACTGTGTAATGACGATTGCTGCGTTGAGCGCTGAGCGCGCGCCGCGCCGCATCGTATCGAAAATAGTCACCTCCGAGTCGTCGCACGGGTACAAAACCAGAGACGGGCAATCCGCTCAGCTGCACGAACAAGCCACCGGCGATCACGCCGCTGACAATGCCGTTGAACTCGGCTCCGAGCTGTCCGCGCAGATACTCGCACACCAGCTGCTTCTCGCAGTCCCATACCGCTTCGTCGGCGCGGCGTTCAGCCTGTGAACACGCCCCCCCGAGCTGTTGCATTGTCCCGGCATCATAGGGATAGATCTGTTGCCTGGGGATGGCCGTTGCTGTTGTCTCCCGCCGCAGATGGCGCGCCGAGCCGCCGCCTTGGGACCGCAACAGAAAGCGTAGCGCTCGATGTACGATCAGGTCTGGGTAGCGGCGTATAGGCGAGGTGAAATGCGTGTATTCGGGGTAGTTGAGGCCGAAGTGGCCGATGTTCTCTGATTGATAGGCGGCGCGGCTCATGGCTTGCAACAGCAGGGTCTGCACCACCTCCAGCAGATCGGGGTCATCAATTTTTTCCACTGCCCGCTGAAAGTCCCCACTATCTGGGGAATTGCCGCCGCCGAGCCGGATGTTTAATTCGCGCAAGGCGTTGCGTAGCGTCTCCAAGGCCTCATCGCTGGGGCGGTCATGCACTCGATACAGGGTGGGCAAGCCCTCCTTGCGCAACAGGCGCGCGGCGGCGATATTGGCGCACAGCATGCACTCTTCG
Source organism: Gammaproteobacteria bacterium (assembly GCA_014238345.1). Classification (GTDB taxonomy): domain Bacteria; phylum Pseudomonadota; class Gammaproteobacteria; order JABABF01; family JABABF01; genus JABABF01. Next base: position 5,179 of record JABABF010000163.1, on the reverse strand, counting down.
ATCAGTCGGTGGGCATCATTGCGCCGCCGCACATCTACGCCCTCCACCTGTTCGCCGTCACCGATGCGTAGCGCCAGCTCGGGCAGGTCGATGTCCACAGCGCCGCGCTGCTGGCGGGTAGCGTTCAGGCACCGGTAGAGGGCGCACAGGGAGCGCAATGAGTCGCCGACCCCCTTTGGTAGGTGATTGCCATCGCCATCGCTGTTGAGGAAGGCCGCCACCTCGCCGTAACGCAGCCGCGCCTGTGAGCGCATCACTCCCTCGCAGAACGAAAAATCCTGTAATTGACCATCGGCATCAATCTGTAGCTCACAGGCCAAACACAGGCGGTCGCTTTCTGGTAACAGCGAGCACAGTCCGTTGGACAGTGCTTCAGGCAGCATTGCTAAGACCCGGTTGGGGAAGTACACCGAGGTGCCGCGCACGGCGGCCTCGGCATCTAGTGCGGTGTTAGGGCGCACATAATGGCAGACATCGGCGATGGCGACCCACAGTCTAAAGCTACCGTCAGCCTCGGCGGCGCAATACACGGCATCGTCGTAATCCTTAGCATCCTCGCCGTCAATGGTCACCAAAGGCAGCTGGCGTAGGTCGACACGCCGCGCACAGTCCTCTGCTGTCGGAGCCGCTGGCAGCTGCGCCACTTCTTGTAGCACTTCTGGCGGCCACTCGCTACGCAGCTGATGGTTCAGTATTGCCACCGAGGCTGCTGTCGGTGCGTCGCGCGACTCGCCGAGTACCTCGCGTAGCTGGCAACGTCCGGGTCGACCTGGTTGCGGTGGGGTCACCACATCGGTACGCACCAAGGCTCCGTCCGGTGGTGGCGGGTTATCGCCGCAGCTGAGCTGTAGCTGCAGGTGCCCATTGCGAGGATCATCTGGCTCCAGTGTCAACGTCCGACCGATAAGGCGGCAGCGCCCAGCTAACTGCGTTGTGTGGCGGCAGCGCAGTGCGGTGATTGTCGCCAGCGGCAGACTCCCCTCGTGGCGCGCGATGCCGCCGACGCGCTTCACCATCACTTCGTCGCCGTGGAAGACCACAGCCATTTCCTCTGCCGACAGCGCCCAGCGGCGGCCATCGTCAAGCCGCACAGTGCCGCTACTGCGCGAGTTACGCCCGCCCTGCACCACACCACTTTGGCAACCTGGGCTGCTCTTGAGATGCCATGCCCCTTGTGCATCGCGCCGCAGGGTTCCTGCCCGCTCCATCGCGCTCAGTCGTTGTGCCAGTGCGGCCTGTCCAGCATGGTCGTGGAGACCTAGTGCCGCCGCCAGCGCCTCGCCATCTGGCGGGATAGGAGTGAGGCGCAGATAGCGCAGAATATCCTGCCCAGAAGAGCCGTCGGTACGCATGAAATGTCTGTTGTAACTAAAGTTGGGAAAGGAGATAAAAGGGTGGTTGTCGCGAGATGCGTGGCGAGCTAGAGTTGACCACCTACTGATACTTGCCCTAATATTCTACACTTAAGTACTTGTAGAGAGTTCACTTGTGTCATGCCGCCGCCGCGAAAATCAAAGCCCCCTGAGCTTTTGGCCTTGGAACAACTGGAGAAACGGGTGGACTTACTGGTGAAGTTGTGCAGACATTTAGAGCAGGAAAACAAGGAGCTGCGCGGGGGCAGTGAGGCGGTGGAGGTCAGGCGGTTGCGCTCTCGGCAAAAAAAGGTGGGCGAGCATCTCGACCGCTTGATCGGTCGCCTCAAGCAATTGGAGCAGAGTCTGTGAGTGATTCATCGCATACCACGTCGGTGTATATCCTAGGCACCGAATACCAAGTGAGCTGCCCGCCGCAACAGACCAAGGCGCTGGAAGAGGCAGCGCTCTACCTAGATTCACAGATGGAGCGCATCAGCGATACCAGCCAACTTAAAGAGCGTGAGGAAATTGCGGTGATGGCGGCGCTCAACATCAGCCATGAGCTGTTGCAGGCCAATGGCTCGCCCGAGGTGGATCTCTCAGATCCGCTCAAGCGTATCAATGCCAAGTTAGATGCGGTGCTCAAACGCAGCCGGCACCTTGAGGCACAGGTGATTAACTAAAGGCGACACGGCGGCTCGAGCAGAGCGTATAATCCGAATGTGGCTCCCTGCGATGCGCGCCAGGTGATTTAGACCCTCGGACCGTTAAGCATTGCTAAGGGGAACCGCTGACACGCAGGAGAGCAAGCCCGCCTTGTAGTGGGAAGCCAGATGGCGGTATTAGCGGCACCCCGCCTTGAACCATTGGGTTCAAGGGGCTAATTACCAGCGGCTTTCGTGGGGAGTTCACCAGTGGTGCTCGGTGGGCAGTACTGAGTTTTTGTCTCGCCACCGACCGTTGGGTTGCCATGTCTGATTCCACCGTTGCACTCAGCTCGGAGCGTGCGGTGTTGCGAGCCGCCCGCCGCGCCCTGCCGACTTGGCAACAACAGCGCCACGCGCAACGCCTCGCCCACTACCTGACGCGCCGCCTGCGCCGAGGCTCGCCGCGCCATATCGGTGCCTATGCCGCTGCCGATGGCGAAATCGACCCGGCACCCTTTCTGCGCCGCGCCCACCGCCGCGGGCAGCGTTGTTACCTGCCTGTGCTTGCCGCCGATGCCCTGCGTTTCGTGCGCTGGCGACCGCGTAGCCGCTGGCGGTTGAATCGCTTTGGCCTGCGCGAGCCGCGGGGTCGCCGCTACTCAGCGCGGCGGCTCGACCTCATTTTGGTGCCGTTGGTGGCCTTTGCGAAGGGTGGTGGGCGGCTCGGTCGCGGTGGTGGCTTCTACGACCGCAGCTTGGCGGCGGCATCGCGCCCATTGCGATTGGGTCTGGCACATCAGCTACAGGAGCGAGTAGCGTTGCTACGCCAGCCCTGGGATGCTGTGCTAGACGGTGTGGCCACCGAGCGCCGCCTGCGTTGGTGGCCGCTGGCGCGCCTGTCTGGCAACACACGGCCTATGACTGGCGGTTGAGCCTTAGCTGAGGAAGTCGAGGTAGGCGGTATTGTCGGTCTCTTCGTGGTGCGGAAAGCCAATTTTGGCGAGACATTTGCGTAGCTGCCCCCGCTGAGACTTGGGCACTTGTAGGCCGATCAGTACCTGACCGAAGGTGGTTCCCTGCGAGCCGTAGTGAAATAGGCTGACCGCCCAGTCCGACGACAGCCCCGACAGGAAGTCGAGCAATGCCCCCGAGCGCTCTGGAAACTGCACCCGGTACAGCACCTCGTCATCGAGCTGACACGCCCCGCCGATCATATGTCGCACATGCTGTTTAGCCAGTTCATTGTCGCTGAGGTCGTGGATCTTAAAGCCCTGTTTGCGCAGAGTGCGCTGGAGCTCCTTGCGGTCAGCTTTAGTCGCGTGTTCATTCACTGTTAGGCCGACGAATAATTGCCCGGTGTGCGCTTTATTGCGCCGGTAGTTGAGCTCGCTGATGTTGTGCTCGCCAAGACAACGGCAGAAGTGCAGGAAGGCACCGTTCTCCTCTGGCAGGGCAATGGACATGACGGCTTCGCGGCGCTCGCCGAGTTCAGCACGTTCGGCGATGGTGGCCAGACGGCCGAAGTTGAGGTTGGCGCCGCTGTGCAGAGCCAGCAGTTGCCGCCCGCTACAGCCGCGCTCGGCGACGAAGCGCTTGAGACCCGCCAGCGCCAAAGCGCCAGTGGGCTCGGCCAGCGAGCGCGTATCGTTGAAGATGTCCTTGACGGCGGCACAGATTTCATCGGTGCTGACCTTGAAAACCCCATCCACACCGACCTCGCGCAGGATGCGGAAGGGCTCGCGCCCCACCTGCGCCACCGCCGCGCCCTCGGCGAAGACCCCGACCTCTGGCAGAGTGACCCGACGGCCAGCATCCAGCGCGGCGGCGAGGCAGGCGGCATCCTGCGGCTCAACACCGTAGACCTTGATTTCCGGGCGCTTCGAGCGCAACCAGGCGGCGATGCCAGCCAGCACCCCGCCGCCCCCAACCGGCACGAAGACCGCATCGGGGGCGGCTCTGCCCACCGGACATTGCTCATCGATTTCACGACCGATGGTGCCCTGACCCGCAATGACCGCTGGGTCGTCATAAGGAGGGACAAAGCAGGCACCGCTTTTTTTGACCAGCGCGTGGGCGTACTCGGCGGCTTGGTCGTAAAAATCACCGTGCAACACCACGGTTGCTCCGCGCGCCTGCACGGCATCCACCTTGATTTGCGGGGTGCCGCTAGGCATGACGATGGTGGCCGCTATACCAAGCCGCTCGGCGGCCAGCGCCACGCCTTGGGCGTGATTGCCTGCCGAGGATGCCACTACGCCACGCCGCTGCTTGGTTGTCGACAGAGCGGCGATCTTGTTGTAGGCGCCACGCAGTTTGAAGGAAAACACGGGTTGTAAGTCCTCGCGCTTGAGCAACACGGTATTACCGAGGCGTTGCGAGAGCTGCGGAGCCTTGTGCACGGGTGTGCGCTCGGCGACATCGTAGACCCGCTCAGCAGCAATGATGCGTTTTAGGTAGGCTTCCACGGTTTACTCCATCAGGGCGGGTCGGAGACGATGCCACAGGAATGGTGGCAACCTCATAATATAGCAGGCCGAGACCGCGCTGGGCGAGGAGCTGCACTTGAGTCAGGAGTTGTACAAAAAGGCCGTCGCTACCGCCGCGGTGGAATGGCTACGGGGCAAAGTGGGTGCAGACACGGTGCTGGGGGTGGGTAGCGGCTCGACCGTGCGCCATTTCATCAGCGCGCTGGCGACGGCTGAGCTACGCTGTGCTGGGGCGGTGGCGGCCTCAGAGTCCAGTGCCGAGCTACTGCGTGCCACCGGAGTGCGCGTATTGGATTTGAACGAGGTGGGGGAGCTGCCCATCTATGTAGACGGGGCTGACGAGGCAGATGCCGAGCTGCGCTTGATCAAGGGTGGTGGCGGAGCCATGGTGCGGGAGAAAATCATCGCCAGTGCGGCGCGGGAGTTCCTGTGCTTGGTGGACGAAGGAAAGATGGTAGAGCGACTCGGGGTTTTTCCGTTGCCAGTGGAGGTGTTGCCGATAGCGCGGGGGGCGGTGGAGCGGGCACTACGAGAGCGCGGCGGGGAGGTGGAGTTGCGGGCGGGCTTTATTAGCGATAACGGCAATGAGATTTTAGATGTGCGGGGCTTAGATTTTGGCAAGCCGCTAGACTTAGAGGCGGAGTTGAATCAGCTTCCTGGGGTGGTGGGCAATGGGGTGTTTGCGCGGCGG
>JABABF010000162.1 GCA_014238345.1 Gammaproteobacteria bacterium | reverse complement strand
CCGACATACCACCGTTGTGCCCTACTTGATAAGACGGCTGACAACAGCAATTTGAGACCTGATCCGTATACGGCTGGGTCGATAGTAGGATCACTCAGCGCCGCCTGAGCCACGACTGCCACAGCGCATACCAAATCATTGAGCCAAGGTAGATGAAAGCGCCCAGCGACATCCACAGCATGCTCTTGGCAAAGCCGCTGATGCCACTGTGGAACATCGGTTTGAACAGCCACTGGTAGAGCTGCCATAAAATAACTGGCACCATTACCGCCACCAGAAAATAGAGCGCTAACCGTAGCAATTCCCTAGCATTGTCGGGGAACAATTCTTTGCGCCGCAGCTGAAAGATTGCCGGTCTCAGCCTGCGCAACTGCCCTAGCCCACGGCGGAAGCGGTCGCCGTGACGCAATGGATCTGCAGGCCGCCGTGCCATGCCTCACATCCACCTAAATCAGTGCACCGACTGGCGGCTACACTTGGCGCTCGTGCCCCTCCCAATAGGGATCGCGCAGACGACGCTTATACAGCTTGCCGTTGGGGTCGCGCGGCAGTTCAGCCAAGAAATCGATGGAGCGCGGCTGCTTCATACGAGCCAATTTGCCTTCGCAGAACGCCAATAATTCATCAGCAAAGGCCGCGCCGCCATCACTGCCATCATTGAGTTGAACTACCGCCTTAACCTCTTCCCCCCAATCCTCATTGGGAATGCCGAATACCGCCACATCAACCACCTGCGGGTGTTGAATCAGCACATTTTCAATCTCGGCTGGATAGATGTTGGCTCCGCCAGAGATGATCATGTCGATCTTGCGGTCGCACAGAAACAGGTAACCTGCCTCATTTAAATAGCCGATATCGCCTACAGTAAAAAAATCGCCGATGCGATTCTTATTGGTCTTCTCATCATCGCCCTTGTAGCGAAAATCCATCGCCTGATTGAGCAACATGTATACCGTGCCCTGCTCGCCCGCTGGCAGCTCATTGCCGTCGTCGTCGAGAATCTTAACCTCGGCACCAGCCCAAGGACGCCCCACTGTACCGGGATATTGGAGCCACTCATCAGGTGTCGCTATCGTGCCGCCGCCCTCAGTGGCTGCGTAGTATTCATACACCACGGGACCCCACCAATCCAACATTTTGTGCTTGACCGACACCGGACAGGGGGCGGCGGCGTGGATCATAAAACGCAACGAGGAGACATCGTAGGAGTTACGCGTCTCCTCGGGCAGTTGCAACAGGCGGTTGAACTGTGTGGGCACCATGTGGCTGTGGCTGACCTGATACTTTTGGGTCAGGCGCAACATCTCCTGGGCATCCCACTTGTCCATCAGCACCACCGGATGACCCAAGTGCATAGACGAGGCGGCCCACACCATCACCGCCGTGTGGTAGAGCGGCGAGCCCACAATGTGGACATTGCCATCCCCTGGCTGGATGCCAAACATCTGTTGCGACATGGTGAACAGCTCGGCGGCATCATCGGCAGCTAAGCCGGTCAGCTTGCGGCGCACCCCCTTGGGTTTGCCCGTGGTGCCAGAGGTGTAGTTCATCACGGCACCCGCCGTGCGCCCTTCTGGAGCTGTGGTGGATTCGCTAGCGTGTAGCTCCTCATAGGGGTGAAAACCCGGCATATCGCCAAAGGCAAAGGCTTTATCCATGGGGAATCCAGCCTCTTTGACCGCCGCTGTGGCCTCATCGCGCACCTGCTCGTGGGTGATAAAGACTTTGGCTCCACTGTCTTTTAGGATATAGGCCACCTCAGCACCCGACAAGTGCCAGTTCATCGGCACCAAATAGAAGCCCGCCTGCGTCACCGCCAAATTGAGAGCCAAAAACTCAGCTTGATTGGGCAAGAGGGCGGCGAGCACATCACCGGTCTCCATCCCCTCTCTACGCAAGCCGTGCACCAGTTGATAACTCTGCGCCACCAATTCGCCGCGCGTCCATTCACGGCCATCCGGTGCGGCAATCGCCAGCGCTGTGGGGTCTTTCTCCGCCATCTGCCAAATGCTCAGTCCAGCCATCGCTATACCTCTTCTATCAATCTCTACGCCACTACCCACCTGCATTCAGGTGAAACACCCCAGCCGCAGACTTATAGGGCATACACCCACACAACATGGAGCATTTATTATAGACTGCGCCGAACCTGCCATGGCGGCATGGGTGGCTTTGCCAAGGAGTATCCTCGCTATGCCTATTCCCACTGCAGAGCGGCCGCTCAGCCTCAGCGCCCTGTGTCTGCGAGCGCAATCATTTCTGGAGACCGAGTTTCCATCGGTCTGGGTCGAAGCCGAGATCGCCGAGTTGAGCCAGCCGCGCTCGGGACACTGGTACCTGCGTCTCAAGGACGAGGGTGCCCAGCTGGATTGTGTGATGTTTAAGGGACACACTCGCACCGTCGGCTTCAGACCACAACCCGGACAGCTAGTCGTGTTGCATGGGCGGCTGAGCCTGTACGAGCGTCAGGGGCGCTTCCAGCTGTTGGCCAACCAAATGCGCTTGGCCGGACGCGGCGAACTCCTGCTGCGTGTTGAGCAACTGCGCCGCCGCCTGCAGGCCGAGGGGCTGTTCGATGACTCGCGCAAGCGGCCTGTGCCGCGCCGGGCACGACACATCGCCGTGGTCACCTCGCCCAGCGGTGCCGCACTACACGATGTGCTGAGCGTGCTCAAACGGCGCTTTCCCAGCACGGCGATCAGCATTGTGCCCAGCGTTGTGCAGGGGAATCAGGCTCCACAGCAGCTGGTCGCCGCCATCGCCCGTGCCAATGCCTTGTGCGCCACCGACGGCTGGCTCGCACCCGAGCTGGTACTGATCTGTCGAGGGGGCGGTGATGCCGAAGATCTACAGGCTTTCAACGATGAGCGAGTAGCGCGAGCCATCGCCAACAGCCGCCTGCCAGTAGTCAGTGCAGTGGGGCACGAAGTCGATTTCAGCATCGCCGATTTCACTGCCGACCTGCGCGCCCCAACCCCCTCGGCAGCGGCCGAATTGCTGAGCGCCGATCAAGAGGAACTGCGCCGTCAGCTGGGGGCGCTCAGGGTACAGCTGACAAGTCGCACACAGCGGCACCTGCAAACAGCGCACCAATGGCTTGACGGCCTGTGGCGGCGACTCGGCGACCCACAGCGGACACTTGACACAAAACGGCAACAGCTGGACAACTTAGAACGACGCTTAGGCGATGATCAAGTGCAGCGTCTGGAGGCGCTAAAGCCTAGCGTGGAGGCGCTGGATAGGCAGCTGGAGAAGGCCTTGCAACGCCAGCTAGAGCGCACAACGGCACTGCTGTCTAGACGGCTTACTCAGCTAGAGTGGGTCGGGCCGCTGGCAACGCTGCGGCGGGGCTATGCCATCGTACAGGATGCCCACAGTGGCCGCGTGTTGCACAGCGCCACACAGACCGCTCCCGGGCGTCAACTACAGGCGCGACTAGGGGAAGGAGCGCTACTGTGCCGTGTGGAAGAGCAGCAACCCTAGTGGCAACTGGAGCCAGCCCGATCAACTCAGCGCTTGCCACGCTGGTCACCCGCGGTAGAGAATGCTGGTCACTCGCCCGCACAAAAACTTCAGTAACACCGAGCGAGCTGCCCTATAAATTGCTCTCACACTCTGCCATGCTAGCTCGATATTCGCGCAGCATACGCGCCACGCCCTCGCGCCATGGCATGGTCGGCTGGCCGAGGGCGCGCACAGCGTCGCTGGAATCCAGAGCCGAATAGCGCGGTCGCAGCTGTGCTGAGTTGAAATCACGCATCATCGCCGCATCTACTGGCACCGGTGCGGGCAACACCCCGAGACTTGCCCCGAGTTCTGACAGTGCCGTCACCCAGGCGTGGCGCGTCACCGCACCCTCGTAACAGTAGTGCAACAGTCCCCGCACTGCTGGCCGCCGCACCGCTGACCAAATCGCAGCGACTAGATTGG
>JABABF010000161.1 GCA_014238345.1 Gammaproteobacteria bacterium | reverse complement strand
TGCTCGCGCTCAACCGCCTTGTGGTTATCGCCCACCGCAACAGCTTCGCTCAGCAACTCATCAGCCTCTTGACACAGCTGCTGGTATTGCGACGCGCTCTGCGTCGGCTCCAAAGCCCTCATATTAGCTGTCAATTCGCGCAATTTGCTCCAACGCATTTTGCTCTCATCTTCAGAGCGTTGCTGAGCGCCCTTGAACGTAGTAAAAAAATCATCCATCGCCGCTTGGAAGACCTGTGCTTGCTGTGGATTGTCCTCGCCCTCCAAGGTCTTAAAATGTTGTTGCATCAGTCGGGCTCTCTGCTGATCCTTGGCACCTGACAAATTCTGTGCCTGCTCAATCAATTTTTGACGCTGCTGGTGTAATGCAGTGCGCACAGGCTCAAGGTGTTGCTCAATCGCCGTGCACAATTTATGGTAGCGCTTTTCAATGGCGGCACGCTGCTCTCTAGGCACCGCCCCCGCTCGCTGCCATTCGGTCTCAACGCGCCGCAACAAGGCCAGCGCCCCCTGCCAGCCCGGGCGCTCTTGATTCAATTCCTCAAGCTGCGTAGCGAGGCGCTCACAGAGTTTTTGGCGGCGCACAAGATTCTGTTCTCGCCATGCCTGATCGCGGGCGAAGAACTCCGCACAAGGCTTGAAAGCACGCTCCGAGAGTGCGCGAAATAGCTGCCACAAAGTCTCATCGCCCACCTGTCCCAACGCCTTCCACTGCGACTGCAAGGCTTTAATCCGCCCTGCTTTGGCCTTGGGATGCATACTCTCTTGAGCCAACTTCTCCATTGCTTCACACAGAGCAATATATTTAGGTCGGGCAGCGAAATCGCGCCAACCGCACAAATCTTCTAGGCGCTTTTTGACAGCTGTCAGAGCCTGCTCACAGCGCTGGCGGGATGCCTCACCCAACTGCGGCAGCTGCTCAAGTTCGACACGCCGTAACAGTGCTGTCGCCTGGCGGGTGTATCCCCTGCGCAACAGACTCTGCAAACGACCGACCCCCGCAGTGATCTGCTTCGCCAACATCCGCTCAGCATCTTTGAGCTGCCGCTGGCAC
>JABABF010000160.1 GCA_014238345.1 Gammaproteobacteria bacterium | reverse complement strand
TGGTAATGTGTGGATGCACGGGGAGTTGAATTAAAGACGCGGCTTAGCGTGGTGACAAGTATAAATGCAGGCTTGCTGAGCTACGGCTAGGTTGCCTACCTGTGCTGTACGGGAGCGGACACTGGACACAAATCCGTTGGCAGCAGGGGCAGCAGGGTCTTCGGTCATAGTCGGTGCGAGCGTGTGCGGCGCAAATAGCCCTTCGCTGGCCCCCTATTTGATGTGAGCTACTTCCCCGCCCATCCCCGACAATGCCCCTTGTTGTTTCTGTTGTGTGATCTCAGCCTTGATGATCGACTCCCGCGCACTGGACTGGCTATTACTCTTGCGCTTGCCTGGCACCACTCCGGCGGTGCTGTGTCGCTTGTTGGAGATTTGCGGTACGGCGACGGGTATCCTGCGTGCTACACCCGCCGAGCTACAACGCGCCGGAGCCGAGCCAGAGCTAGTGGCCGCCCTCACCACTTGGCGCGGCGGTGGTGCAGAGCGGGATAGGTGGGAGCGAGAGCGCGATGCCGACACCCTATGGCTGGAGCGGGAGGGAGTGTCCTTGGTGGGGCTGGATGATGTGGATTATCCGCTACCGTTGCGTGAGCTACCCACCCCGCCGCCGTTGCTTTTTGTGCGAGGTGACCCTAGTGTGTTGTCGGCTCCACAGCTGGCGTTGGTAGGCAGTCGCCGCCCGACACCGGGGGGCATTGAGTTAGCGCGCTCGCTGTCGGCGGCGTTGGCGAGCCGTGGACTGGTGATTACCAGCGGCCTCGCCCGCGGTATTGATAGCACGGCTCATCGCGCCGCGCTGGCGGTGGGAGGGCGCAGTGTGGCGGTACTTGGCGCGGGTCTTGACCGAATCTATCCACCGGAGCATCGGCAGCTGGCTGAGGAGCTGGCTACCGCTGGTGCGGTGGTTTCCGAGTTTCCGCTAGGCTGCCCGCCGTTGCGCAGTAATTTTCCACGTCGGAACCGGGTGATCAGCGGCCTGTCACTGGGCGTTCTGGTGGTTGAGGCTGCTGCCCGTAGCGGTTCGCTAATTACAGCGCGCTGCGCTCAAGACCAGGGGCGCGAAGTCCTGGCCGTGCCGGGTTCGCCGCACAATCCAATGGCGCACGGCACTAATGCCCTGATTCGTGAGGGTGCCGCTTTGGTTGAATGTGCTGAGGATGTGTTGGCGGAGCTGTCAGCTCAGCTCCCTGAGCCGCTACCTGAAGCGAAGGCCGCCGTCATGGCGACTGCGCGCGCCACGTCTAACGATCATGAGCTGCCACTGGACAGTGGCTTGCGCGCACTGTTGGAAGCGGTGGGCTTCGAGCCGACTCCGGTAGATCTGGCGATTGCCCGTAGCCGCCTCGCCCCGGCGGTGGTCTCTGCTGCGCTTGCCGAGCTGGAATTGCGCGGCCTGGTACAGCGCACGGCCAGCGGCTATCTACGCAAACCACACGCGGGTGGTGTCGGTTGAGTGGGGGGCACCTAGCTCAGAACAGATCTTCGAGCAAGCGCTCGTTTTCCTGTGACTGGGCGGCGTTCCGCGGCGGCTCTTCAGGCGGGCTACTGGATTCGGCAATGTCATTGCCTGTGCCTAGCTGCGGGGCGTTTTCCTTTCGGAACACTTCAAATACACTGCTTTCCTGTCCTGGAGCAACTGGCTTGCCAGTATTTGGGTCTATGCGCACCACCACTAGGTTGTCAGGAGCCTCTCGCGGTTGCACTGGTAGTTCGGTCAAGGCTTCGCGCATATAGTCGATCCAGATCGGTAGTGCGGTCGCTGCCCCGTGTTCGCGTGAGCCGAGCAGATGGTTTTGGTCGAAGCCGACCCAAGTGACAGCTGTCAACTGCGGGTGATAGCCGGAGAACCAAGCATCGCGCGGCCCGTTGGTGGTTCCCGTCTTGCCAGCCAAATCGTTGCGCTGCAAGGCTCGCGCCCGTCGCCCGGTGCCGTTCTGAACCACATCCTGCAACATGTGATCCAAGATGTAGGCAACCCGTTTGTCGAGTATGCGCGGAGCCAGCGAGCCCGTAGTGACCCCGGTGGTTGAGGCATTGGCTTGGCTCGGCACCACAGCGGGAGCCATCTGGAAAATAGTGCGTTGCTCCGCTGTCTCAACTCGTTGGATGAGGTGTGGCGAGACGCGGTAGCCGCCGTTGGCCAAGCTGGCATAGGCGGTGCAGAGATCTAGTGGTTTCATGGCGTGACTACCCAGCGCCAGCGATAAATCACGGGGCATTGCCTCAGTGTTAAAGCCGAAGCGCTGGAGGTAGTTCACGGTTTTTCCAATGCCGATATGGCGCAGTAGGCGCACCGATACCAAGTTGCGTGAGTGACGCAGTGCCACACGTAGCCGTGTTGGGCCGCTGAAGCGTCCACTGGCATTGGCTGGCCGCCAGAAATCTTCAAGCAACTCATCTTCAAACACCACTGGAGCGTCGTTGAACACACTGGCGGCACTCAGTCCGTTGGCCAGCCCTGCCGCATAGATAAAGGGCTTGAAGCCGGAGCCAGGTTGGCGCCTTCCCTGAGTGACGTGATTGAAGTTGTGGTGTCTAAAATCAAGGCCACCCACCATGGCGCGGATGGCTCCGTTGCTGGCATCCATCGATACCAGCGCACCCTGTACTTGGGGTATTTGCCCCAACTGCCAATCACTGTCCTCAGCGTTTTTGGTGTCCTCGTCGTGCTCTTCTTGCCACAGCCACACCAAGTCACCAGGGAGTGCGACATCGGCGGCCTGTTTAGGGGGTCGACCAGTACGGTTCTCGTCGATGTACGGCGCGGCTTTGGATAACCCTTGATTCCAGTTGAGGGTGACCTGCTCGCCATTGCGTCGCAGGGCAATGAGGTGTCGTGCGGTGGACTCAATGACTACGGCGGGCTGCCATATTGACACGGATTCGTGTTGCGCCAAGGCGCTCAGCCAGCTTTGTACCCCGTCTTCTAGTCGCACGGGCTCCCCCGGCGAGCCATCTGCAGATGGCGGATGGAGCAACGCTGAGGTTTTGCGGTAACCATGGCGTTGGTCGTAGTGTTGGAGTCCTTTGGTCACCGCCCGTTGTGCGGCCTGTTGGTGGCGGCTGTCAACGGAAGTGAATACTCGCAGACCACGTGTGTAGGCGCTTAGCCCAAAGATATGGATCGCCTTTTGACGAGCGATTTCTGCCACATAGCGAGCTTCCAGCTCGATGGGAGATCCATGGCGGCTAGCGGTGATGGGTGCGGTCTTGGCCTCAAGCCAAGCCGCTTCATCAATATGTGCTAAGGCGTACATGCGGTCGAGTATCCAGTTGCGGCGCAACAGCGCTTGGCTGGGGTTGCTCAGCGGATTGACCGCCGACGGAGCTTTGGGAAGGCTGGCGATCATGGCACACTCGGCCAGCGTCAGCTCGGCCAAGTTTTTGCCATAGTACACTTGGGCGGCGGCCGCCGCCCCGTAGGCGCGGTGTCCCAGATAAATTTTGTTGATATACAGCAACAATATGTCCGCTTTAGGCAATTCCCGCTCTATCTGCAACGCCAGCAGAATCTCATTCAATTTGCGGGCGATGGTGCGCTCTCGCGTCAGGAAGTAATTGCGCGCGACTTGCATCGTGATGGTGCTGCCGCCGCTTTTGAAATCGCCGCTGCTCAGATACTCCATCGCGGCACGCAACAGGCTGGTGACATCAACACCGGGATGGCTAAGGAAGCGATCGTCCTCTGCAGTCAGGAAGGCATTGATCAACTGCTGTGGGAGTTCGTGGTAGGCGGCTGGGATACGACGCTTTTCCCCAAATTCTCCGATTAGCAGGCCATCGTGTGAATAGACCCGCATCGGGATTTGCAGCTCGATGTCGCGTAGTGCAGACACCGAGGGCAGCTGCGGGCTCAGGTACAACCAAGTGCCAGCTAGCATCAACAGACCAGCGCACAGGCTAGCAAGGCCGACATGTGCCAGCATTATGGATAGCTGTAGCCCTCGCCAGCGCTTGGTGGTCGTGCCAAAAGGAATTTTCCGCACCCCTATTTGATCCAGTTTCTAGAGCTATTCTTCATTAGATTATAGGGGGATTGGGGAGCCGCCAAGTGGGCTGCGAAGGTGTTTTATGTGGAGCGGGTCAGGCGGGTGTCGCTCGGCGCTGTCGCTGGGAGTGACGGTAGATGCCACGGGGGGGATCCTGCGCCTTGCGGCGCTACAACCACAGCGCCGCGGTGCGTCGCCGCACTCTTGTGAGTGTGTGGCGTGGCCGTTGGAGCCAGGCGAGCCACTGCCGCAACAGCTCTCAAAAGCCTTGCAACAGCTGTCCAGCGTGCCGCGCTCGGTGTCAATGGCTTTGCCGGAAACGGTGGTGACACGGCGTCAACTCAAGGTCAGCGAGGCGCTGAGCGAAGAAGAATTGGCGCTGGCATTGCTGGCCGAGGCCGAGTGTCTGGTGCCGTTGCCGCCGGTTGAGCTGGCGCTGGACTATGTGCTATTGGAGGCTGAGGCGGTCGAGGAGTCGATGGGGGACAGCATGGTTCGCACCGTGCTTAGGGAAGAGCCGGCATACATCAAGGTGGGTACTGGTTCTGCACAGGGTTTGGCGACAGCGGCTGTGGGGGCGGGCGGCCACCCGGCGGATAGCGTGGCTGCGTTCGGGTCGGCACCGGCTCGGTGGTTGGAACTGGCAGTGTGCCATCGCGACGAATATCGGGCTCCGCTGGAGCTGGCACGTGCGGTTGGGTTGCGGCTCAACAAACTGGTACCAGCGCTCTCAGCTGAGCGGGGTGGGGAGCGGTTGTTGTCTGGAGGGCTACAGCTGTTGGGGGCCGTAGAGATGCCGGGTCAAAGTGATGGCGAGCGGTGGGCCGATTGGCGATTGGCTGTGGGTCTCGCTGCGGGTGGTGGGCACAATCTATTGCCGTGGCGTCTCCATCGCCGTCGGCGTGCCGACGGCTGGCTACTTGCTGCGGCGGTGACACTGCTACTGCTTGGCCAAGGTGTTGCGCTGACGGCGCGCAGCACCCTGCAACGCGGCGGATTGCTACAGTCGGAAGATAACGCCGTGCAACACCGCCAACTCGCTCAGCGGCATCAACGTGCACACAGTGATCAGCTGCGTCGTGCAAACGAGCTGGCGGTGAACAGAGTGGTGGGGGGTCATCACCGTCGTTGGCATCGGGCTCAGCAGCGGGCGATGGCACTGTGGGCTCCTCTCGCCGCCGTACGTCCAGTGGGTGTCAGCTACCAGCGCATCGAGCTACGGGACGGGTTGTTTCAGCTGGAGGGACATAGCGACTATCTGGCTTCGGTATCGCAGTTGATCAAGCGTTTAGATGCCCAGCCGCTGTTCGGGAAGGTCGAATTGCGTCAGTTACAGTCGCTACAGTCGCACGCGTCCGGCGCTCCCGCAGCTGCTACACAACGCTTTGTGTTGGAAATGTCGCTGTCGCCAGAGGTGGATGAAGTGGAGCGCCGTTCCCAATGAGAGCGACCGTTGATACTTGGCCCCGCCCCGCTGCCAATTGGCGGCGGCACCCGCAATGGCTATTGGGGTCAATTTTTCTGTGCTCGCTAGCGTTGGGTGTCGCCTTGTGGGTCTGGCCAGCGCAGCGCGCATTGTTGCGCGAGCAGGCCGAGGCGGGGCGTTTGGTGCGCGAGGGTGCTACCCGAGCCGCCTCGCCGTTGCCAGAAGCACCAGAGCCGGAGGTGGTGCCAAGCGTGGATTCAGCTGCCCTGTGGGCGGGTGTCGCCGCTGCAGTTGAGCGCGGTGGCCTGCGACTTGAGCGCCTCGTCGCCGCTCCGCTAGCGACTCGGGGGGAAGGTGTGGCCGCTGTGCTACGGTTGTCTGCTGCCGGGGGTTACAACGCTGTTGCCGAGTTGTTCCTCCACCTCGGCGCACTGCCGTGGCCGGTGGCACCGCGTTGGTTCCACTTGGCTCCAGCAGAGTCCACGGCGACTCCAGAGATGTTGCGGCTCCAGGCCGAGCTGGTGGTCTGTTGTGAGTTGAGTTCGAATTGATGACGGGTGTAGCGGGCATGGCCGTGGTGAGTCCGATGGTCACCACGCAGGTCGCCAGCGTCGCGCAGATGCTGTTGTCGCTAGGGTCGGCAGTACGTCGCGGTGCACATTCTGCAAGTGAGGGGAGGGCTCGTCTGGCCGCATTATTTAGTTGTAGGCATCACTGGAGTGCCAGCACTTTGCTACCGAGCCGCTCTATGCGGTGTCTATGGTGCTGGGGCTGGCTGGTGTGGTGTTGCCCGTCCTCATTGGCGGCACAGTCACTCGAGCTGTCATCAAGTGTCGGCTCTGCGTCCACTGAGTTGAGTTCCCCATTTTTGCCGCCGCCGGCATCCTCCACCCAAAAAGCTGGCGGCACGGTGGTCGGCTTGTTGCGCCATGGAACGCGGCGCTGGCATCTGCTCAGCACTGCCAATGGAGGTCTGCGCCGTGTGGCGTTGGCTCCGTTGTCGGCCGGGCGCAAAGGCTTCTGGGATTTGGAACTGCGCGATGTCGCGCTGCGCCCACTGCTGTATCAGCTGGCTGAACTACGCGGGATGAATTTGGTGCTGGAGTCCGAGCTCGATGGTCGGGTGATGTTGCGTTTGGCCGCTGTGCCATGGGAGCAGGCTTGGGGAGTGTTGCTGGAGCAACATGCTCTTGAGGCGCACCAAGATGGGCAGCTTTTGCGTGTGAGGCGGCGCACAACAGGGCATCAACAGGATGAAGAAGTGCTGAGTTTAGTGTTGCGTTTTGCTGTTGCAGATGATGTGGCGCAGCTATTGCGCGCCGCTGTTAAGGGTGGGCATGTGGCGGCGGATGCGCGCACCAACATGCTGTTTTTGCGTGGCGATGACGCGCAACGCAGGCAGCTGCGAAAATTGGCGGTATTGGCCGATGTGCCAGTGAGACAAGTATCAATAGAGGCGCGCATCGCGATGGTGAGAGCCGATGCCGTCGAGCAGCTCGGGGTGCGTTGGCGGGTTGCGGGGGTCGGCCGTTTGGGCGGTAGCTCGGTGGGCTTGGGAGCTGATGACGAGAGTGTGCAGGCGCTGTTGCGCGGCTCCCTCCAAGGCGATCTGATCGGCGAGAGCGCGGTCGGTCGGGCGGTGGATTTTGGTGGTGCTCCAGCTGGCTTGGGCATTGGTGTGGCCAGCAATTCAGCGTGGCTATCCCTGGCCTTGGCGGCGCTAGAGAGCAAGGGTTTGGGCGAGGTAATCGCCCGTCCGCGCATCATTACGGGTGATCGACAGACGGCCACGGTACGCTCGGGTACCCAGATCCCCTTTCAGGAATCCGCTGACAATGGTGGCACTACGGTGCGCTTCAAGGATGCGGTACTGGGCTTGGAGGTGACCCCAGCCATTACCGCTGATGATCACATTCTCCTTGAGCTGGTGATAAACCAAGACGCACCGGGTGGCGCTGTGGAGGGAGGTGGTGGCTCGTTGCTCAGCATAGATACCACGGAGCTACGCACCAGCGTCTTGGCGCGTAGCGGAGAGACCGTGGTGCTGGGCGGCATACTGCGCGAGGAACAACTGCACTCTGAGCTGCGTGTGCCGTTACTCGGTAGCCTACCGCTTTTGGGGCCGCTGTTTCGTCGTCAAACCCACAGTAGCCTAAAGACTGAGACCCTAGTGTTCATCACGCCGCACATCTTGCCCGGAGAGTGAGCCGGAGCTGTGCTGTATCCAGTGCAGTCAGGCCGCTTCACCACCTAAAGATCGGCTCGACTGTTGCCTGTGCAGGCACTATCAAAGTCAAATTTGGCGGGTGTTCCGCTGACCTTAGGTGTCGGTGTAGCTGTGCCCTTGTACCACGGTGGTGCCGCTGTGGGATAATTGTAGGCACTGGAATGGACTGTGTGGGTGTCGGCGGGGATAGTGGCGGAGCGCAGGCGCGATAACATCGCATTAGTCGGATTGATGGGAGCTGGCAAAAGCACGGTGGGGCGGTGTCTTGCCAAGTGCTTGCAGCACAACTTCTTAGACAGTGATGCAGAGGTTGAGCGTCGCGCGGGACTCAGCGTGTCCGATCTGTTCAATCAGCGCGGCGAGCCATTCTTCCGCCGTCTTGAGGCCGAGGCGCTGGCGGCACTGGCCTCACAGCGTCGGGTCGTGTTGGCCACCGGAGGTGGCGCTGTGCTGTCGGCGACCAATCGTGCTGTGCTACAGCGTTGCGGCGTGGTAGTCTACTTGCGCGTCAGCCTAGACCATGCGCTGTGCCGCATCGGTGTTGGCAGCTCGCGCCCGCTGTTGCGCGACGGCGACCCCAGCGCGATTTTGAGTCGATTGCTAGCAGAGCGCGAACCGTTGTACCGTGCGGTCGCCGATTATGAGGTGGATGGCGGCGGCACGGCCACTGCCGTAGCCGAGAGCATTCTGGAACAGTTGGGGATGGCGCGCTGAGCGCACAGCCCCACCATACCGTCGGGGTGGAGTTGGCTCAGTGCGCCTACGATATCCACATCGGTGCCGGATTGCTCAGCGATGCAGCTCTGTTGCGTGCCGCGATAGCGGGGCCGCAGGCAATGATTGTCAGTGACGAGCAGGTGGCATCGCGCTACTTAGGGCGGTTGCAGGAGACGCTGGCGACATTGCCGGGGCTGTCATATGACAGCGTGATACTCCCCGTTGGTGAACAACACAAGACATTGTCCGGCCTGACACCGATCTACGACGCCTTGATCGCAAGCGGCGCTGGTCGTGATGTGAGCTTATTGGCTTTGGGGGGCGGGGTGGTCGGCGATATGTGTGGCCTTGCTGCCGCCACCTATCTGCGCGGGGTCGATTTTGTGCAATTGCCGACTACGCTGCTAGCGCAGGTAGATGCCTCGGTGGGAGGCAAAACAGCGGTGGATCACCCCGTAGCCAAGAACATGATTGGAGCCTTTCACCAGCCGCGCTGTGTGATTGCCGATGTTGAGACGCTGTCCAGCCTACCGTTGCGTGAGTACCGCGCTGGCTTGGCCGAAGTGGTTAAGTATGGTGCTCTGGGGGACAGGGAGTTCTTTGCTTGGCTGGAGCGACATAGCGCGGCGTTGTTGCGGCGCGAGACCGCCTTGCAGCTCGAGGTTATACGGCGTTCCTGTGAGCATAAATCGGCTATCGTCGCCGCCGATGAGCGCGAGTCCGGGCAGCGCGCTTTGCTTAATTTTGGCCACAGCTTTGCACATGCCATTGAGGCGGTGGAGGCTTACCGAGGTCTCAGGCATGGCGAAGCGGTGGCGGTAGGGATGGTGTTGGCCGCCCGCCTGTCGGCACATTGCGGGATGTTGACCGATGCTGATGTGAGTCGTCTGGTGGCGTTGCTGACAGCGCTGGGTCTGCCAGTGCGCGTACCCTCCGAATTGTCAGCGGATGACTTAATCGCGGCCATGCAACACGACAAAAAGCGGCGGGCGGGGCAGTTACATTTGGTATTGCTTGAGGCTATTGGTGCGGCGCGCTTGGTTGAGTTCAATGATGCACAAGCTTTGCGGGCGGTGTGGGAGGACAATTCTTGAACCCTCAGCGCAACAGCTTGAGCGTCCCCAGCACAGGTTGGCAGCTTATGCTACGCCCAGAGGGTTGGCTGCTTTGCGAGGAGGGCGGGCAGGCGGTCTCATTGCGTCAAGATTTTGGTGCCCCCAGTTTGCAGCGGCGCACTCAAGGGGGCGGCTTGTTGCGTCGCGCCATCGGTGCTGGTGCAGGTCGCCCACTCGAGGTGCTGGATGCGACGGCGGGTTTTGGCACAGATGCCTATGTGCTGGCGGCGGCGGGCTGTCAGGTCACCATGTGTGAGCGCCACCCGATCGTTGCTACCCTGTTACTTGATGCCTTGCACCGTGCACACACAGCGGGTGGCAAGTTGGCTACGGTCGCTATGCGCATGTCGTTGCGGGTGTGCGATGCTTGTTCGGTATTGCCAGACACTCAATTTGATGTGGTCTACTTAGACCCGATGTTCCCGCCGCGCCGCAAAGTAGCTCTGGCAAAGAAGTTGGCGCGTAGTCTGTGGATGTTGGCAGGGGCTGGAGATGTGGCGCAGGGTGGCGTGTTGTTGGCGCTGGCGCAGCGCAGTGCGCGCCAGCGGGTAGTGGTCAAGCGTCCACCGCGAGCGCCACCGTTGCCGGGGACATCCCCCGCCCACAGCTTGGCGGGAAAATTGGTGCGCTTCGATGTTTATCCCCGTCGCTAGCTAGCGGAGAAGAGCTGGGCAGTGGTGGGGTTTGACATTTTGTGCGATGAGTGGCGACAATTGCTGTCCAACTACACGGCTACGTAGCTCAGCTGGTTAGAGCACGGCACTCATAATGCCGGGGTCGGTGGTTCAAGTCCACCCGTAGCCACTGGGGTAGATACGAGGCACTTTTCTACCGCCACGCCGCGGTCGTGTAGTTGGTAGTAAGCAGCTCATGTCGTAGCATACAGTAGTATGTTAAGGGGCCCATGTGGGCTGATTTGATGGGCACTCATGATGCATTACGATTTATTTGGTATAGGCGCGGCGTTGCTTGATGTGGAGTGCCATGTCGATGATGCATTATTGGCCAAGTTCGGGGCGGCCAAGGGGCAGATGGTGCTGATCAACCACAACATGCAACAACAGCTACTTGATGAGCTCAGCAATCAAGGTCTGGTGTACGGCGAGGCCTGCGGCGGCGCGGCTGCCAATGCCGTGATCACTGCCAGTTACTTTGGCTCGGTCACTTATTTTGCCTGCCGGGTCAGCAATGACGATACCGGAAAAGTTTTCTTGCGAAGCCTAGAGCAAGCCCGCGTCTTTCACCAAACTGAGGGTCGCAGCCATGGCCAACTTCCAACTGGTCGTTGCCTAGTGTTGCTGACGGCAGATGCCGAGCGCACTATGCAGACGGCTCTCGGAGCCAATCGGGAGATTTGTGTTGAGGATGTTGACGCTGATGCATTGGGATCTTCCCGACATGCCTTCATTGAGGGCTATTTGGCGGGTTCAGAGGGCGGCTTGGAGGCGGCGCTGTATGTGCGCCAGCAGGCGGCTAGAGCTGATATTCCCGTCGCCCTTAGTTTGTCCGATGTCAACATTGTGCGGGATCACCGCTCTGGCCTGCGCCAGATTATTGGTGCTGACGGCATTGATGTGCTGTTTTGCAATCGTGCCGAGGCACTGGCTTGGACGGGTGCAGACAGCTTGGAGAAAACACTGCCGGAGCTGGGCGCTATGGCAAGTTGTGTCGTGGTGACATTGGGCGCGGAGGGTGCGCTACTCTGGTGGGAGGGAGAGGTGACTCCCATTGCGCCTCAGCCAGTAGTTGCGGTCAATACTAATGGCACGGGTGATGCCTTTGCTGGGACTTTTCTCTATAGCCTGCTGGCGGGCTACACGCATCAGCACGCAGGACGCTTTGCCAATTATGTTGCGTCAAATTTGGCGGGGCGCCATGGGCCGCGGTTAACACCAGAAATCTGCGATGAATTAGATCGGAGTTTCCCGCGCCATGAGTCATCCTGAACTCACGGCAGGCATGCCGAAGCGCTTAGTGTTCAGATACTCGCCCAGACATCAATTCGATGCATGCTTGACGAGCCGTGCTCCCGCCAGTTGCAGCACTTCGGCATAGCGGGCGCTACGGCGATGCTTTGAAACCACATCCAAAATAGTCTCACCGCGCTGAGAGAGTGCGTTGAGATCGCGGTGTTCGGCGCAGAAAAAATGGACAAATTTTTCAAAGTCCTCGTGGCGCATACTCTGATAGGCGCGTAACAGGGTGAAAAAATCAGCATTGATGCCCGTTGGTGCTAATAATTGAAGAAATTCCCGCACACGTGCTTGGGTCCATACTTCATCTATGACCACTCGCTTGTCTTTTTTCATGTTAAGTCTAAGTCGCGGTTTAAACTGTGCAGGAAAAGCTGGTTAGCTAGGGTGGGATTAGCTCGCCCAGCACTCTTTTTCATCAATTGTCCAACAAAGAAGCCGAGCATTTTTTTGCGTTTGGACTCATTGGCCTCTCGGTATTGCGTAACCTGCGCGGCCTGCTCTGAAAGCACCTGAGCGACCAGTGCGGTGAGTTCACTCTCCTCAGAGAGTTGCGACAGGCCGCGCTGTTTAATAATGGCTGTGGCATCACATTGCTCGACCCACATGGTGGCAAAAATGTCTTTTGCCATCTTACCAGAAATCGTCCCATTGGCGATGTGCCGAAGTAGCCCAGCCAGCTGCGATGCCGACACCCGACTGTGGGTGATTCCAATCTCGGCTTGATTGAGCTTGGCTAACAGCTCGCCAGTAATCCAGTTGGCGGCCAAGCTGTTCTGTCCGCAGGCATCAGCCACTTCCTCAAAGAACTGTAGCATGGCACTCTCTTCGGCCAGCTGCCCGGCGGCTTGGGCACTGAGCTGGCGCTGCTCACGCAGGCGCCGCCGTGAGGCGGCTGGCAGCTCGGGCAAAGTCTCGCGCAGCTGATCAATATAGTTCTCTGGTAGCGTGACCGGCAACAGGTCGGGGTCGGGGAAATAGCGGTAGTCGCTCTCTTGTTCCTTGCTACGCATGGCGCGCGTCTCGTCGCGCTCTGGGTCGTAGAGACGGGTTTCTTGCCGCAGACTCTCGCCGCTTTCCAGCGCCAATTTCTGGCGCCGCGTCTCGTATTGGATGGCCTGCCCCACAAAGCGAAATGAGTTGACATTTTTGATCTCGGCGCGTTGACCCAATGTGGAGTCTCCGGCGGCGCGTAACGAGATATTGACATCGCAACGCATTGAGCCTTCGGCCATGTTGCCGTCGGATATACCAATGCGGCGGACGATCTCATGCAAACTGCGCAGATAGGCGATAGCCTCTTCTGCAGAGCGCATATCGGGCTCAGAGACGATTTCCAATAACGGCACGCCCGCTCGATTAAAATCAAGCGCCGTCTGACCAGAGAAGCGCTCGTGCAACGATTTGCCAGCATCTTCCTCTAGGTGGGCGCGGGTGATACCAATGGTTTTTTCGCTCCCGTCCAGTAGACCGACACAGAGATTCCCCCGACCGACAATGGGTTGATCATATTGGCTTATTTGATAGCCTTTGGGCAGATCGGGATAGAAATAATGCTTGCGGGCGAAAACCGATTGGCGCGGGATGTTGGCATCGATCGCCAAGCCGAATAGTACGGCACAACGCACCGCCTCGGCATTGACGACTGGTAGCGTTCCGGGCATTGCCAGATCAAAATGATTCGCCTGATCGTTGGGTGCCGCCCCAAAAGCGGTTTGCGAAGTGGAGAACAACTTGCTATCGGTAGCCAGTTGGACGTGCACCTCAAGCCCAATGATGACTTCCCAAGTCATCGCGCTACTGCTGTGGGCGGTGCACGCAGGTGCCAGTCAGTTGCTTGCTGGAAACGGTGCGCTGCCGCGAGCACTTGTGCATCGCCGAGATAGGGGCCGATGATTTGTAGGCCAAGTGGTTGGCCGTCGGCAAAACCGGCGGGTACCGACACGGCGGGCAATCCAGCGAGGCTGGCCGGGATGGTGTACAGGTCTTGGTGGTACATGCTGACCGGATCGCCATCCCGCTCTCCGAGCCGGAACGCTGGCCCTGGTGCCGTTGGTCCGATCAACAGATCTACGCAGTCAAAAGCATGTTGAAAATCGTGCTGCACCAAGCGGCGCAGTTTCTGCGCCTTGCGGTAGTAGGCCTCGTAGTAGCCCTGCGAGAGCACGAAGCTGCCCGACAAGATGCGGCGTTTGACCTCCATGCCAAAGCCCTCAGAGCGGCTACGTTGTATTAGCTCCACACAGTCTTGTGCGGTGTTGCTACGGTGACCGTAGCGCACACCATCGTAGCGTGCGAGATTGCTTGAGCACTCTGCCGAGGCGATGACATAGTAGGCGGCAATGCCCAAGTTGGCGTGCGGCAGGCTGAGTGCCTGCACGGGGCTATTGCCCGCCAGTACCGCTTGCGCTTCGCGTACCGTTTGCGCTGCCGCCGGGTGCAAGTGATCGTTTTCTAGCTGCTCGCGAATGAAGCCGATGCGCGGCGGGTCGCCAGTGTTGTCCAACAAGTCGCCCAGCAGTGGCGGGCTGCTGTCAATACTGGTGGAGTCCAGGGGATCAAAGCCCGCCATGGCGCTGAACATTAGGGCGGCATCCTCAGCGCTGTGGCTCAGTGAGCCAGCTTGGTCTAAGCTGGAGGCGAAAGCAATCATGCCGTAGCGTGAGACGCGACCGTAACTGGGCTTGAAGCCAGTGACGCCACACAGTGCCGCTGGTTGGCGGATGGAACCCCCAGTGTCGGTGCCAGTGGCGATCGGTGTCAATCTGGCAGCGACGGCGGCAGCTGAGCCGCCAGAGGAGCCCCCCGGCACGCGGCCTAAATCCCACGGGTTGTGTACCGCGCCAAAATGACTGGTCTCATTCGATGAACCCATAGCGAATTCATCCATATTGGTCTTGCCGAGTACAACCGCTCCCGCCTGGTTGAGGCGGTGTACTACAGTGGCATCGTAGGGCGGCACGAAATCTGCCAGCATGCCCGAGCCGCAGCTGGTGCGTAACCCTTGGGTACAAAAAATGTCTTTGTGCGCCAGTGGCAACCCACACAGAGCTCCACCTCGACCAGCAGCTCG
>JABABF010000159.1 GCA_014238345.1 Gammaproteobacteria bacterium | reverse complement strand
GTCCACTGGCCTGGTTGTGGCGACAGCGGCGGGCTAATGCACCTCCTGCGGATAGCGGGCACTGAGTTGATGTTGATTCGTCGAGCCGATCCTACGACACCGCGCAGTTCGGAGATCACCTCTCATAGTGATTATCGCCGCCGCCAGCTGCTTGGTGCCAGCGTGGCATCGGCGGCCTTTGGTGCCTTGCCCGCCAGTATCAGAGCCGCAGGGCGGCGATTTGCA
The DNA here is from genome assembly GCA_014238345.1 of Gammaproteobacteria bacterium. GTDB lineage: Bacteria > Pseudomonadota > Gammaproteobacteria > JABABF01 > JABABF01 > JABABF01. The sequence goes on along the minus strand of JABABF010000159.1, from coordinate 2,155 downwards.
TCCGATGCCACGATGGCAGACGATGCTAGCACCACGGTTGTTTCACCGCCCACCGCACTTGCTCGCCCCCGACAGCCCGCGCCGGGTACACCGCTGGAGTACAGCACTCCCGACAGCGATGATCACAAAGGCTTTTCTACAGACGAGGCACTCACTCCCTACCAGCATGTCACCGGCTATAACAACTTTTATGAGTTTGGTTCAGGCAAGGACGATCCGGCTCGCCACGCCGACGCACTGCTACCAGTTGCGCCTTGGACATTGCGTATTGAGGGGGAGGTTACCCGCCCAGGGGATTATTTTTTAGAGCAATTGCTGGCCAGCCACCCGCTGGAAGAGCGTATTTACCGGATGCGCTGTGTTGAGGCCTGGTCTATGGTCATCCCCTGGGTAGGCTTTCCGCTCGCCGCCCTATTGCGCGCGGTGGAGCCGACTTCCAATGCCCGTTATGTGGCCTTCACGACGCTCCATGAGCCGGGGCGCATCCCAACTCTGCGCGGCCGTTTCGGCAGCCTGTCATGGCCCTATGTTGAGGGGCTGCGCTTGGACGAGGCGATGCATCCGCTGACTTTGCTGGCGGTGGGGCTGTACGGTCGTGCGCTACTGCCCCAGAACGGTGCGCCGCTACGTTTGGTGGTGCCGTGGAAATACGGTTTTAAAGGTATCAAATCGATTGCCAGTATACGCCTGCTAAAGGAGCAGCCACCGACCAGTTGGAATCTCAGCGCACCGCGTGAATACGGTTTTTATGCCAATGTCAATCCTGAGGTGTCACATCCGCGCTGGAGTCAGGCTAGAGAGCGCCGTTTGCCCGGTAGCCTGCTAGGTGCCGGATATATTTCTACCCAGCCGTTTAACGGCTATGCTCCCCAGGTGGCTCAGCTCTATAGCGGGATGGATTTGCGCCGTAATTTCTGAGCATGGCCCGTTTGTTGCGTCCACCGCCATGGTGGCCTCAGGCCGCCTTGCTGTTGTTGGGGATGTTGCCCTTGATCCAGTTATTGCAGCGTGCTATGGAGGGCTCCTTAGGGGCAGATCCGCCGCGAGAAATAGTGCTGTTTACCGGTTTGTGGGCGCTGCGCCTGCTGGCCGCCACTTTGGCGATCAGCCCACTGCGTCGATTACCGAAGCTGGGAGGAGCGGGTCTTTTGCGCTGTCGGCGCAGCTTGGGGTTGCTGTGCCTTTTTTATGCTAGCTTGCATATGCTCGCCTATTTAGCGCTATTGTTGGGCTGGGACTTGATGTCGCTGGCAGATGAGCTGGTAGAGCACCCGTGGCTCTTGCTCGGAGGATTGGCTTGGTTGCTGATGGTGCCGTTGGGGTTAACTTCGACCCGCGCCATGCAGCGCCGGCTCGGGCGCCGTTGGAAGCAACTGCACCGTCTGGTCTACATAGCGGCACTATCGGCATCCATTCACTTTCTATGGCTGTCAAAAGATATTGCCGAGCCTCTACTGTACGCAGCGCTGTTTAGCTTGCTACTTGGTTCGCGATTGCTACCCAGCAGGGCACGGGGTGCGCGGGGCTGAGCGATGGCGGAGCGGGAACTACAGTACTTTGAGGACATTGAACTACACCGTGTGCGCGAGTCTGAGTCCCGCGCGCTGAGTGCCGAAGAGATAATCGAATTCGCGCGCCAATGGGATCCGCAACCCTTTCATTTGCATCCAGACACCCAGTGGCCGATTGGTTTTTGCGCCTCGGGGCTACACAATGTGGCCTTGGCAATGCGCCTCGGACACGATCAGCTGGTCGCCGATCAGCGCAAGAGCGCGGTCATCGCCGGATTGGGTTGGGATCAAGTTGACATGCTGTTGCCGGTACGCCCCGGCGATCTGATGCGTTTGCGCGGTCAAGTGGTCGACAAGCGGCGCTCGGTCAGCAAGCCCGATCGCGGCATTGTCGTCTACCAGATGGAGCTGTGCAATCAGCGGGACGAAGTGGTGTTGCGCCTGCGAGCCAAATCGCTAGTCAAGTGTCGCGAGCCGACTGGGGAGGATTAGTGTTTGCAGCGATTGTTTGCTGTGGAGGACGAATGGCGCTGGCTTAGCGTTATGTAAAACACCCGACAGAACCCTTGTAATTGTGAGGTGGTGCGCTAAAATTACAAGGATATTTCGATCTGATTATTGATGATGATAGGTGTATTAGAGCG
>JABABF010000158.1 GCA_014238345.1 Gammaproteobacteria bacterium | reverse complement strand
TTTCATTAGCTATAATACCATGTTTTAACTAATTTATCTTTCTTTTTATTTATTTTATATGTTATATATGTAACATTTAATGTTTTTTGTTTTCTTTTTGAAGGTTTCACGTGAAAACATGTTTTTATAAAAAGTTTTACACAAAAGTAAGTATTTGTGTGTAAAACCTATGCAAAAAATGTTTAAAATAATATTAAATACAGTTAAAAATATGGGGATTTTAAATAAATTAGTTGGAAATACGGGTGAATACTATGTTGAAAAAACACTGAAAAAAAATGGTTTTCACGTGAAACCTTCAAAAAGAAAACAAAAAACATTAAATGTTACATATATAACATATAAAATAAATAAAAAGAAAGATAAATTAGTTAAAACATGGTATTATAGCTAATGAAATCACAAGTGATTTTATTTCTTTAACCTTTTATAAATATAAAAAAATGTATAAAAAAAATTTATTTTTTCCAGAGGGTATTAATTTCTCTAATAACAAAAAAGTTTTTAGTATTAAAGAAATTAAACAAATTTTAATAAGCCATGGTATGGAAGAGAATAAGATAAAAGAGCTATTAAAAAATTTTTTTATTCGCATAGGAATAAGAAAATAGAAAGCCCCAACATTTTGTTGGGGTTGCTTATTAGACAACATAAAAAAATAAAAAACGATATTATATAAATACATGAAAGTATATTTTTCAAAATTTATTTCTGGGGTAGAAGAAGTAGTAGAAGATTTTTTAATAAAACAAAAAATAGAGATTTTGCATATTGAAGATGGCGTAGTTATATACAAGTCTAGCAAAAATCTAAACGATGTAAATCAAATAGATTTTTTTAATAGTAATCTTATACTTTTATATTCTTTTAAAAACTTAAAACCGAATATAAAAAATCTGACTAAAATAGCACTAAGTGTATCATCCAAAACAAGTTTTCTTAAAAAAATTAAATTAAATATTTCAAGCAAAAGAGAAGGATTTAAAGTGATTTCTATTTTAGAAAACAATCCAAAACAAATAGATTTAAGGACTCTATCAAAAATAGAAAATAAAATACTAAAATTAAAAACACTGTATCTGGATATAAAAAAAGCAAAGATTGAACTTTGGATTATTATAAGGAGAAGCGGTATGGGACTGGTTGGATTAAAAAAAATCACAAAACCAAAATTAAAAATCAAAAGAGAGAAAGGAACCATCCGATATGAGTTAGCAGCTATTTTGTCGGTGTTATCTGAGCCAAAAAAAAATGATGTGATTTTGGATCCGTTTGCGGGTAGTGGGGTAATACCAATACACAGAGCTTCTTTTTTTCCATTCGAAAAAATAATAGCAGCAGAGGGTAATGAGATAGATATAAAAAATTTAAAACAAAAAGTTAGAAAATCTAGAAAAAGGATAGATGTACAACTTTCAAATGCCCTGGATATGAAGCTTTTAAAAGACAGATCGGTAAGCACAATTATTACAGATCCACCTTGGGGAGAATTCAAAAAAAACACAAAAATTTCTGAATTTTATAAAAAAATGCTTTTTGAATTTTATCGTGTGTTGAAACAAAAAGGAAAGATTGTTTTACTCTTGTCCGCAAGTATAGAGTTTGAGAAAATTATTAAAAAAGATTTTCAAGATAAATTAAAAATTTTAAAAATATATAACATCCTTGTGTCTGGCAAAAAAGCTGTGATTTACAAAATCACCAAGACATAGCTAAAAAAATAAAATCTTAAATTAGTTAGTAAAAAAATCAAAAATATTTTCTATATTTTTTGCGTTTTCTTTTGAATAGAACTCTGTGTAACCACATTTCTTACAAGACACATTTATAAACTTTTTGTTTTGAATATTAAATATCTTTGACCAAAAACCAGATGTGGTCCTGATTTCTCCTGTAATATATTCATTACTTTCACATTTTAGACATTTGTATTTATTATTTTCCATACATACAGTATAAAACAAAAATTACAAACACTCACAATTAATATACATAAAACAATCAAAATCTATTTTGAATTTCTATCTGTAGATTGATTTCACCTATTAACAACTATAAGTATGAGATTATGCTTTTTTTATTCGCAATATAAAAATCTACCTCTTTTTTAAATCCCTTTACACAGGAAGGACAGATAATATTATGTTTGGAATTTCTTATTTCAGCTTCTGTTTCTATTTTATCTAAATTATCGTAGATTAATGAATATAAACCTTGCCATTTTATATAATCACCCAAAGTTGTTTTTTTCCCTTTAGATTTTAAAAATTTATAATTTTGAAAGCCAAATAAAAATATATTTTTCTCTTCATTATTCAATTGACTAAAAGGCTGAGTAAAATCAAACAACCTCTCTTTTAAAAATTTTGTGACAACGCTTTTAAGCTGTAATTTTAGAGGAAATTGTAAAAACCCTTCATCCAAAATAGATTTATTTTCATCTTTAATAATAAGTTTTTTCTTGTAGGCATGTCTT
>JABABF010000157.1 GCA_014238345.1 Gammaproteobacteria bacterium | reverse complement strand
TTTTGAACAGCTGCTCAAGCACCGTCCCGAAGAGGTTATCCATCGCGCAGTGCGGGGGATGTTGCCACGCACACCGCTTGGTCGTCAGATGTTGCGCAAGCTGCGTATCTACCCCAGCGCTGAGCACCCGCATGTGGCGCAGCAACCCGAAGAGCTGGCGCTCTAGCGCTGTAGAGGCTGTAGAGAGTTCATGAGTCCTCCACCAGAGAGTTCGCTCAGCGTAGCACCGGCGGGGTCCACACCGGATCAAGCCTATGGCACTGGGCGTCGCAAAACAGCCACAGCGCGTGTTTTTTTACGCTTGGGTACTGGCAACATCACCGTCAACTCCCGCAGTTTAGAGGACTATTTTGGTCGCAAAGTGGCCTGTATGCTGGTGCGTCAGCCCCTGGAGTTGCTCGGTGTCGGCGCGCGTTTTGACTGTATGGTCACGGTGCGTGGCGGGGGCAGTTTTGCCCAAGCAGGTGCTGTGCGCCATGGTATCACCAGAGCGCTGATCCAGTTTGATGAGACTTGGCGGCAGCCCTTGCGGCAGGCGGGCTATGTGACCCGAGATTCCCGGGAGGTTGAGCGCAAGAAAATCGGTTTGCGCAAAGCCCGCAAGCGCCCGCAGTTCTCGAAGCGCTGAGCGATTCTCTGTAATCTGGTGTTGCGGAAGGTGGCCAGTACTCTGGGGATGATGGGCAGTTTAATGGTGGAGAATCACCACTGTCGGGGTGGCTGGGGTGTTGGTGGGAGCCATGGCTGAGCATGGACACGGTGGTGATGAAGCCGCGCAGTCCGATCATTGCGGTGAGAGTTTTCACCAAGACAGCACTCTAGATAACCGCCGCCGCTTTTTGATTGCATCCACTTCTGCTCTCGGCGCGGTCGGGGTGGCTGGTGCCGCCGTGCCTTTCATCTCCTCTTGGCAGCCAAACGCCAGCGCTCGGGCTGCGGGTGCTCCGACCTATTTTGATGTTGATAGTCTGGTTCCCGAGCGGATCACTGTGGTCGAGTGGCGAGGCAAGCCGATTTATGTATTGCGGCGTAGCGCCGCACAGCTGGCCACGCTGGAGCGGCTCGAAGAGCGATTGGCTGACCCACTCTCAACGCGTCCCAATCAGCCTGACTACATCCAAGGTAGCGGTGCGGTGCGCTCCTTGCGGCCAGAGTTTCTGGTGTTAGTTGCGCTTTGCACGCACCTGGGTTGTGCCGTCAAATATCGTCCTGAGCATGCGCCGGAGGATTTGGGTCCCGACTGGATTGGGGGATTTTTCTGCCCCTGCCACGGCTCGCACTTTGATCTCTCGGGGCGGGTTTTTACCGGTGTGCCAGCGGCACCGAACAACCTTGTTGTACCGCCACACCGCTATGAGAGCGATGGCAGTTTGACCATCGGTGTCAGCGTGGGCGAAGTGCTGTCCTAAGCCATGTTACGCTCTGAAGCAAAACATCCATGTCGCTATCCCGGTGGCATTGATACCTCTCCATCCACTCGGCGCAGTGGCCGTTGTGCGGGCGTGGTGCCGTGCTGATACGCGCTCTGGCCGCGTTGCGTGACTGGGTTGATGAACGCCTGCCGATACAGCGCGCTTGGGATACTCATCTAGCCAAGTACTACGCGCCCAAGAATTTCAATTTCTGGTACTTTTTTGGTGTGCTGTCGTTACTGATATTGGTGCTACAACTGATTACTGGCATCTGGTTGACGATGAACTACCAGCCGACTGCACGCGATGCCTTCGACTCGGTGGAGCGCATCATGCGCGACGTGGAGTTTGGCTGGCTGATCCGCTACCTGCATTCCACTGGTGCCTCGGCCTTCTTCATCGTCGTCTATTTGCATATGTTCCGCGGCTTGTTGTACGGTTCCTACCGCAAGCCGCGCGAGCTGTTGTGGTTGATCGGTATGGTGATCTATGTGTTACTGATTGCCGAAGGTTTTCTCGGCTATGTGTTGCCTTGGGGGCAGATGTCCTACTGGGGTGCGCAGGTCATTGTCTCGCTGTTTGGGGCAATCCCAGTGATCGGCGACAGCTTGCTGGTGTGGGTGCGCGGCGACTATCTGATCTCGGGCATTACGCTCAATAGCTTCTTCGCCCTGCATGTGGTATTGGTGCCGCTGATGTTGGTGGCCATGGTCTTCTTGCATGTGCTGGCGCTACACGAGGTTGGCTCGCTGAATCCGGACGGCATTGAGATCAAGGAGCACAAAGATGCACAGGGCGTACCGTTGGACGGCGTGCCGTTCCACCCTTATTACACAGTACACGACATCGTTGGGGTCACGATATTCCTGATGCTGTTTCTATCGGTGGTCTTCTTTGCTCCCGAGATGGGGGGGTATTTCCTAGAGCGAGCCAATTTCACGCCAGCCAATCACTTGGTGACCCCCGATCATATCGTGCCCGTGTGGTACTACACGCCCTTTTATGCCATGTTGCGAGCCACCACCATCACGTGGTTTGATCTTGATGCTAAATTTTGGGGCGCAATGATTATGCTGTCGGCGATTGTCGTGCTCTTCCTGTTGCCGTGGCTAGATCGTAGTCCGGTCAAGTCAATGCGCTACAAGGGGTGTATGAGTCGCTGTGCGCTGAGCCTCTTCGTGGTCTCCTTCTTGTTGCTCGGTTATCTGGGGTCGATACCGTCCGGCGGCTATTTCTTGGGCATTAATCTGTGTTGGCAGAGTGGTGGTAGCACCGTTTGTCCGATGGAAAATGTTGATGTGGCACAGTATCTGACCATCACCTACTTTGCGATTTTTCTGCTGATGCCTTGGTATACACAGCGCGAGCGCTGTAGCCAGCCACCAGAGCGGGTTCGTGGCCGCTGATGTATAGCGTTCGCTGGCAGATTTTTGCCGCCGCTCTATGTTGTCTGTGGGCTATGCCCTCGGCGGTTCATGCCAGCGTTGCTGGCGGAGCTGGTTTGGATGTGATGGCAGTAGATTTGCACGACCGCGCTTCCTTGCAACGCGGTGCTGCGTTGTATATGAACTATTGCCTTGGTTGCCATGGCTTGAAGTACCAACGTTACCAGCGATTGGCAGAGGATTTTGGTGTGCCAGAAGATCTCGTCGCGCAACAGCTGATCTTTGATGACAGCCGTGTTGGTGGCTTGATTGAGACTGCGATGCTGCCAGTTCGCGCTGCCGAGTGGTTCGGGGCATCACCACCGGATCTTAGTCTCATCGCTCGTGTGCGGGGTGCAGACTGGCTCTACACCTATCTGCGTGGTTTCTATGCCGACCCTTCGCGCCCATGGGGAGTCAACAATAAAGTGTTCGCTGATGTAGGCATGCCACACGCCTTGCTAGAGTTGCAGGGTCTGCAACACTGCGCTCCGGGCTCCTCGCTAGCTCCTAATGGCGGAGTCAAGCGCCATCCGCTAACTGATGAAGCTATTCTCGATGTGCCTTGCGGAGATTTTCGCATCGACTCTCCTGGAAGCCTGTCGGTGGATGAATTTGACAGTGCTGTGCACGATCTCGTCAATTTTCTAGTCTATGTCAGCGAGCCCGCTGCTCTACAACGCTATCGACTCGGGATCTACGTACTGTTATTCTTAGCCGCTTTATTAGTATTAGCGTTGCTATTGAATCGTGAATATTGGAAAGATGTACACTGACCAAATATACTGCGATGATGTTGATGCTCTCTGTGTGCGGAGTGTCGGGTTGTCGCTGAGTGCACTAGGGGGGGTACATTGATGCAGCTGTACTCTGATGATTCTCAATACAGTCACCGGATTCGCTTTTTGCTGGGAATCAAAGCGGTTTCTTTTGATTTAGTGCCGATCAAAAAACGCCAGAAATCTCAGGCGCTGTTGGATATCAATCCCTACAAGACATTGCCCACCTTGTACAGCAAGGATATCACGCTCTACGATCGTATGAGCATGATGGAGTATGTGGAAGAGCGCTTTCCCTATCCAAAACTGTTGCCGGTGACACCGCTGGAGCGAGCCAAATTGCGCCAGTTGATGTACCGCATCCAAACCGACCTGTGTGCTCCGGCCGATGTGATTGTTGCAGGTTCAGCGCGGCGCCGTGAGACGGCGCGCCAAGTGTTGCGCGATAATCTGTCGAGCATGTTGCCGCTCTACAGCGAGCACAAATGGTGTGGGAGCGACGAGATGAGTTTGGTCGATGTGTGCTTAGCCCCGCTGTTATGGCGCCTGACATTCTTCAAGGTGCAGGTGCGCCAGACACGCCGCAGTATGCCGTTCGTGCAGTATATGGAGCGCTTATTTGGAAACCGTGGCTTCCTCGCCAGCTTGAGTGCAAGTGAGCGCGAAATGCGCTGAATGCTGAGTGCTGGGAGCAATCCCCCGATGCCAGCACTGAGCTACCCCTCAGTGCAACGACCTTGTCCTGTGTTGCTGGGCAGTGCTACAAAGTGCAGCTCATCTCTTTATTCCCGTCAGTCAATCCGGGGGCTATTACATCACTGGGTTTAGAAGGGAGTTATACCGTTGACGACCTTGCGCACACCCTTGACTCGTGAGGCCAATTGCTCGACTAGCTGACGTTGAGCTGCGGAAAGATTGCCGAGTAGGTAGATCTTGCGATCCGCACCGATCACTTTGACACGGTCGACATTGATATCTGCGCGATTGGCCAGTGCTGATTTGACTTTCCCGACCAGAAGATTATTGTGTACCCGGTCGCTATAGCGTGGTGGGGCTATTTCCAGCTCGTTGATCACTACCGCCACTTGGCTAGCTCGCCCGGCGATTTCAGCGGCGCGATCCCGCCGCTGTGCGTTCCGAACTTGTCCCACCAACAAGGCTACGTCGCCGTAGATATGCACTTCGACCGCGCTGAAGTGCGTTGACCCTGCCGCAATCAATTCCGACTTGATCTGACTGGTGGTGCGGCGATCTTGCACCAAATTTTTGAGGCCTCGTCCACGCATTTCTTCAGGGACTGACTCGGTGACGATGCCTAGCAGGCTACCCGTCATTCGTTTTACACTTGCACAGGAACTGAGTAACACAGTGGAAGCGAGTAGAGCCGCCATCAGCAAGAGAAAAACATGTGGTGGGGTGCGTACCAAAGGGTGGGATGCTGGGGTTGGGCTGTTCATTGCCGTACTCCTCAAGTGGCAGGTCTATTTGACATGCAATCAGGCGATTGGGTGATGTGGTGTGTAACGAGACACTAACGTTTATAAGGATACCACAAAGGCATCTTTGATCCAGTGTACTGTAGCAGGCGAGTGGCCATCGACTCCGATTACATCAAAGCGGCATGGAGGCAGTTCGGTGCGTGTGGCAAGAAAGTGCCGCGCTGCCAGTGCGAGGCGGCGTTGCTTGGTTGGGGTGATGGATTCTGCGGCGTTGCCAAAACGGTCATCTCTGCGTTGACGCACCTCGACGAAAGCCAGCACTTGACCATCGGTCACAATCAAGTCAATT
>JABABF010000156.1 GCA_014238345.1 Gammaproteobacteria bacterium | reverse complement strand
GTGCGCTACAACGTGTGGATGAACTGATGGAAGAGGGAAACTGCTCGGCAGAAGTGCTGGAGGAAGTCAAGCGCGATTACCGCGGCACTGAGCTGCGCGGGCGCAGCTTGGGGGTGATCGGTCTGGGAGCCATCGGCCAGCGGGTGGCAGAATCCGCGCTCAGCATGGGGATGAATGTCATCGGATTCGATCCGGCACTGTCCGATGAGCAGCGCTCGGTGTTGTCTTCGGAAGTGCCGTTGCTCGGTACCCTTGCAGATGTATTTGGGCAGAGTGATTTTATTAGCCTACATATCCCGTTATTGCCCTCTACCCAGGGCTTGGTGAATGATGAGCTGCTCAGATACTGTAACAGGACACGGGGCAGTTGCCTGCTCAATTTCTCCCGTGCACCTATCGTGGTTCCAGAGGCGGTGCGGGCGGCTCTCGACAATGGACAGCTAGCGGCCTATGCGACGGATTTCTTCGCCGAGGGACTCACTGGTCGAGACGATGTGCTGTGTTTTCCCCACCTCGGAGCCAGTACAGTCGAGGCGGAGCGCAATTGTGCGGTGATGGCGGCGGAACGAGCCGTTGACTTTCTCTACACTGGCAGTATTGAACACGCGGTCAATTTTCCAGTCTGCGAGTTCAAATGGAATACTCCCTACCGTTTGAGCGTGAGTAATCTCAACGAGTCTGGTGCATTGAATGCGGTGACATCAGTGCTGGAGGACAACAATTTAAATATTATCCATATGTACAACGGTAGTAGCGGAAAGATGGCCTACACTTTGATCGATTTTAATGAGGAGCCGCCCGATGCATTAATCGAGCATCTTGAGAGCTTGGACAAGATAGTGCGTGTGCGTTCACTGAGGCGACCCATCGCCTAGTCATGTGCAGTGGCGGTGTGCAGGCCGAGGAATTGCAGCGCCAGTTGACTACTGCAAGCAAGCACTCGCACTGGGACCCACCGCTGTGTGGTGATATTGATATCCGTATTGCACGCGACGGCATTTGGTGGCATGAGGGTCGGGAAATACGACGCCCTGAGCTGGTGCGTTTGTTTGCCTCGGTATTGCGCCGTGAGGCCGATGGCGACCACTACTTGGTGACACCCGTGGAGAAGTGGCGCATCGCGGTAGACGACACCGCCTTCTTGGCCGTGGCGGTGGAGCGTCGAGATGGCCTGCTGTCATTTTTCAACAATATTGATGAGCGTGTTGAGGCGGGAGCACAGCACCCGCTGAAAGTTGCTGTGGATGCCGATAGCGGCGAGCCGCACCCGCAGCTCAGCTGGCGCGATGGCTTGATGGCGCGCCTCGTCCCCAGCGTCTTCTACCAGTTGGTTGAGTGGGGCGAAAGCGAGCCGGGAGCCGATGGCGAGCTGCGTGTTTTTATCTGCTCGGGAGCTGAGCGCTTCGAGTTGGGTTCAGTAGCCACCGCGCAGACTCCCTCAATTTAGGGAAGGTCTGATTTATTAGCCGCTGGGAGCAAACAACCTGGCAATAGTGTATTTAAAAGCCGACGATCTCAGGTGCAAGATTTAATCTCTGATGTCTAGAGAGTCGGCAGAGTGAATTATTCAAGATTTTTCTAGGAGCATCACACTCGTTCACATATTGGGATAGCTCGGCCCGCCGCCGCCCTCTGGTGGCACCCAGCGGATGTTGGCCGCGGGATCCTTGATATCGCAGGTTTTGCAGTGCACACAGTTTTGGGCATTGATTTGGAATCGAGCTGCGCCGCCCTCTTTGCCATCAATTACCTCGTAGACCGCCGCCGGACAGTAGCGTTGTGCAGGCTCTGCATACTGTGGCAGGTTGTCTCGAATGGGTAGTTCTGGGTCGGCCAACAGCAGATGACAAGCTTGTCCCTCCCGATGATTTGTATTGGATAGATAGACCGATGACAGGCGGTCAAAACTGATTTTTCCGTCGGGCTTTGGATAGTTGATTACAAGCGCTGGCCGGGCACAGCGCATCCCCTCGTGATCAGCTTGGCGGTCGTGCCAAGTCCACGGCAGTAGCCCGCGCGCTAAGTTTAAATCTAGCCAAGCGTAGGCCGATCCCCACAGATTGCCGAAGCGGTGTTGGGCTGGGCCGAAATTGCGTTGCACATGCAACTCAGACCACAGCCATGAATCGCGCAGGCGTTGCGCAAAGTCGTTGAGATCTTCGCCGAGACGCTGTTCAGCCAGCGCTTGTGCCACGCTTTCTGCCGCCAGCATGCCGGATTTCATGGCGGTGTGTGAACCCTTGATTTTTGCATAGTTAAGTGTGCCAGCATCGCAACCGATCAGCAGGCCGCCGGGAAAGTGCATACGCGGTAGGGATTGCGGACCGCCCTTGGTGATGGCGCGGGCACCGTAGGCAATGCGCTGTCCGTCGACTAACACATCGCGCAACAGTGGGTGTTGCTTCATGCGCTGGAACTCCTCAAAGGGGTTCAGGTAGGGGTTGTCGTAGTTCAGGTCGGTGACGAGGCCAAGGGAGATTTGTCGATCTTCCAGATGGTAGAGAAAGCCGCCGCCGAGGGCATTATTTTCTGACAACGGCCAGCCAGTAAAGTGCATGACCGTTCCGGGGTGGTGCTGCTCTGGGCTCACCTGCCACAATTCCTTGATACCGAGTGCATAGTGTTGTGGGTCACGATTTTTGTTCAATGCAAAGCGCTGCATCAGTTCCATCCCTAGGTGGCCGCGGCAACCTTCGGCGAATAGCGTGTAGGTGGCGCGCAGTTCCATGCCGGGGGCGAAGCCATCGCCCTTGCTGCCATCGGCGGACCGACCCATATCTCCGGTCAGTACACCGACCACACGACCATCGTCATCGTCAAAGAGCAGCTCAGCAGCGGCGAATCCGGGGAATATATCGACCCCCAGAGCTTCGGCTTGCTCTGCCAGCCAGCGGCACAACACACCGAGGCTGATGATGTAATTTCCCTGATTGTGCATTTGTCTGGGAGCCAGCAGGCCAGGTACTGGCAGGGCGCGTTGTGCGCTGCTGAGGTAGTAGAGATGATCGCGCTCTACCGGGGTGTTGAGCGGTGCCCCGCGCTCTTTCCAGTCCGCAAACAGCTCGTTGAGTGCGGTGGGCTCGAACACTGCCCCAGAGAGGATATGGGCACCGACTTCGGCACCCTTTTCCAACACACAGATACGGATTTCGCGCTGCTCTTCCTGCGCTATTTGGGCAAGGCGGCAGGCGGCGGAAAGACCTGCGGGTCCTGCGCCGACGATCAGTACATCCACTTCCATCTGTTCGCGTTCCATCGTATCGTATTGCCATCGCACAGCACGGTACCCAGAATTATAAGGCGCTCTGTGTCGGGTGTTGCTTGACCGGTACGAACATTCTGGCGACAATAACGCGTTATAGCTATTGCAGGGGTCTTTGCATAGTCATGAAAGTAATGGTTGCGGTCAAGCGGGTCGCCGATGCTTATGTCAAGGTGCGTGCCAAGAGTGATGGTAGCGGCCCTGATTTGGGCAATGTCAAAATGTCGATCAACCCTTTTTGCGAGATCGGGGTGGAAGAGGCGGTGCGGCTAAAAGAGCGCGGTGTTGCCGAAGAGATCATCGCGGTCTCAGTGGGGAGTACTGCCAGCCAAGAGCAGCTGCGTGCGGCGCTGGCATTGGGAGCTGATCGCGGTATTTTGATCAATAGTGGCGAGCAGGTGGTCGAGCCGCTGGGTGTGGCGCGTTTGTTGCATCGCTTGCTGGAGCGTGAGCCCTGTGACTTGGTGCTGTTGGGCAAGCAATCCATTGATGGCGATAACAACCAAGTAGGGCAGATGCTGGCGGCGCTGTGGGGGCGCCCACAGGGGACTTTTGCCTCCGAGTTGTCGATTGATGAGAGCGGAGTGCAGGTGACACGCGAGGTCGACGGCGGCTTGCAGACGGTAGCTCTGCGCCTGCCAGCAGTGGTGACAACGGACTTGCGCCTCAACGAGCCGCGCTACGCCTCTCTGCCGAACATCATGAAAGCCAAGAGGAAAGAAATCGTCGAGCACAGCCCCGATGAATTGGGGGTTGACATCAGCGCTCAGATGGAGGTTCTCAAGGTGGAGCCTCCGCCGCAACGTCAGGCGGGCGTGCGTGTGGAATCGGTCGATGAATTAGTTGATAAATTACGTAACGAAGCAAAGGTAATTACATGATGACACTTATTATTGCTGATCATAATAATGCTGAACTTAAGGTGTCGACGCGCAATGTATTGCAAGCGGCTACCACGCTGGGAGAGGTGCAAATCTTGGTGGCGGGTGACGGTTGCGCCGCAGTGGCCGAGCAGGCGGCTAGCCTCAACGGTGTATCGAAGGTATTGTTGGCAGAACATCCAGCTTATGCCCATCAACTGGCAGAGAATTTGGCACCTCTGATCGTCGAGGTGGGTGCATCTCACAGCCATATACTTTTTTCCGCTGGTACCGAAGGTAAGAATGTGGCTCCTCGAGTGGCGGCGCTACTTGGGGCGCCACAGCTATCAGACATCATTGCAGTGGAGAGCGAAGACACTTTCCAGCGCCCATTCTATGCGGGCAATTTGATCGCTACAGTGCGCGTTCTCAATGCGGTTAAGGTGCTCACGGTACGCACCACCGCTTTTGATCCGGTGGCCGATGGGAGTAGCCCTGCTCCAGTGGAAGTGCTATCAGCCTCGGTGGCAGCTGACAGCGCTCTGTCCAGCTTTGTCAGCGAGCAACAAACCGAGTCCGAACGACCCGAGCTGAGCAGTGCATCTGTGGTGATTTCTGGTGGGCGTGGCATGGGTACAGGCGAGAGTTTTGCCTTGCTGGAAGCGGTGGCCGACAAGCTCGGTGCGGCGGTGGGAGCCTCTAGGGCAGCTGTGGATGCTGGTTTTGTGCCCAATGACATGCAGGTCGGACAGACTGGCAAGATCGTCGCCCCGCAGCTGGATATAGCGGTCGGCATCTCGGGTGCAATTCAACACTTGGCTGGCATGAAGGACAGCAAGGTGATTGTGGCGATCAATAAAGATGAAGAGGCACCGATCTTTCAGGTGGCAGACTACGGCTTGGTGGCCGATCTATTTGAGGCGGTGCCAGAATTAGAGCGCGCTCTCTGATTAGGTCAAGGGTGTGATGGCTACGGTGGCTCTACTCAAAACCTAAGCACTACTGATTTTCCGGCCTTGCATCCAAACTCGCCCAGTCATGTACCCGGTAGCAGGTAGCAGTAGCCATCCAGTGCCACTAGGTCTCGGCGCGTTGCTGATGCAATAAAGGCGACAGCTCGTCTTGCCCCCCTTGGTAGGCACTGCGCAGATCGGCAAAGCGAGCCAACCAGTCAGACAACTCTGTTTCGTTTCGCTCGGCTGGTGCGAAGGCATCAAAACCACAGCGCTTTAGAAAGAGCAGCTGGTCGGCCATGAAATACCCGATGGCTCGCAATTCACTGGTGAAATGATGGCGTCCGCGCAACAGGCGTGCGGTGGAAAAGCCGCGCCCGTCGGCGAGACGCGGAAAATGGATGGCGATCAGCGGCGGTGGTGAGCCGTTGTCAAATAGTGTTGCGGTGTCGTCGCCGCCGCTGATCCACACGCCGTTGGCAGAGGAGGAGTGCGCGCTCTCTTGCCACCGTGTCAGTGGCTGGATGCAAGCGGCGTTCTCGGGTGTTGGCATTGCCTCTTGAACCAAGTGCCAGTGATCCTCGACCAGAGCGGGAGTCCCGCTCTGGTCGAGCTTAATGATGAGCGGCATAGACCCGATCTCGGAATATCTCAATGCCCACGCGCCGTACGGTGTCAAGGAATAACTCGGCACTTTGCCGTTGCGTCAGATAGAGTTCTAGGATCTGGCTGAGTGCCTCAACGGTCTCATCGGCACTCAGCGAGGGGCCGAGGATGGTTCCCAGTGAGGCGGCATGTCCGTAGCCCGCATTGCCACCCAGCAGTATCTGATAAAACTCCTGCCCTTTTTTGTCGACACCGAGGATGCCGATGTGTCCAACATGGTGGTGTCCACAGGCATTCATGCAACCCGAGATATTGAGGTCAATGGGCCCCAAATCCTCGAAGTAATCCAATTCTTCAAAGCGCCGTTGTAGAGCCTCGGCCAAGGGGATAGAGCGCGCATTGGCCAGTGCACAGTAGTCACCTCCTGGGCAACAGATGCTGTCATTGATGGTGTTGATATTCGCAGTTGCTAAGCCGGCGCTTTCCAGCGAGCGCCACAGCTCTGGCAGCTGTTCGCACGGCACTCCAGAGAGCAACAAATTTTGCTCATGGGTGGTGCGGATTTCTCCGCCGGTATAGCGGTCGGCGAGTTCAGCTACACGATCCATTTGCCAGTCGCTGATGTCGCCCGGTGGCATGCCAGTGCTCTTGAGGCTCAGTGTGACGATGGCGTGTGCGGCAGAGCGATGGGGGGTGGTGTTGTGTTTAAGCCAGCGGCTGAAGGCGGGCGAAGCAAAACGTTCTTGATCGAGTAGTCGGGCGCTCTTCTCGGGGCTGAGCTGTGCAGTAGGCAGGGAGCGAGCGGTGAAATACGCTCTCATGCTTTGTAACTGTTGTTCGTTGAGAGCCAGCTCTGGTTGTTCGCGCCGGATTACCTCCCATTCGGCTTCTACGCGCTTTGCAAATTCCTTCTGCCCCAGTGCGCGCACCAAGATTTTGATACGCGCCTTATATTTGTTGTCGCGTCTGCCCAGCAAATTGTAGACGCGCAAAATCGCTTCCAAGTAGCTGAGTAGGTGTTGCCATGGCAGGAACTCCCGAATCACTGAGCCGACCACCGGTGTGCGCCCGAGGCCGCCACCGACGATGACCCCAAAACCGACTTCGCCACTGGGGTCTCGGCGTAACCACAGCCCGATATCGTGCACAGCGATGGCGGCGCGATCGCTCTTGGCTCCGTTGACAGCGATTTTAAACTTGCGAGGCAGGAAGGCAAATTCAGGATGGAAGCAGGCCCATTGGCGAATCAGCTCACACCAAGGACGCGGATCCTCGAGTTCATCGGGGGAGTCGCCGGCGCGTGGGTCACAACTGATATTGCGCACACAGTTGCCGCTGGTTTGAATAGCGTGCATCTCTACTTCGGCTAGCCGCTCAAGGATGTCGGCGGTATCGGCCAATGCCGGCCAGTTGAACTGTATATTTTGACGGGTACTGATATGGCCGTAGCCCTTATCGAAGTCGCGGGCGATGGCGGCCAAGCTGCGCAATTGCCGCGATGACAGCAAGCCGTAAGGAATAGCGACACGCAACATTGGTGCCAAGCGTTGCATATAGAGACCATTTTGCAAGCGCAGTGGTAGAAATTCCTCGTCGCTGAGTTGCCCCGCCAAATAACGTTGTAGCTGCCCTCGAAATTGGGCGACACGATCGGCGAGTAGCTGTTGCTCTTGTGCGCTGTACTGGTACATGGTATTGGTCTCTGGCGCGTCTGCTGCTACTTGCGACCGCGACGGGAGCTTTAATGCCTGCTCCTAAACCCCGATATTTTAGCATAGGAAACGCTTAGGTAGAGCATAACCCCGCTGGGTTTTGTGCTGGATCAACCCGCTGCTTAGCTGGCGTGGCTACAGTGTGCCCAAGGGTCGGTGATGCTACGCCCTATTAGCGATACAATGTGTCTGTGTTGCCGCTCTGAGTCGGATCCC
>JABABF010000155.1 GCA_014238345.1 Gammaproteobacteria bacterium | reverse complement strand
GTCTGAATCGTCAACTGCTCTAAGTCTGGCTCATGGCGCCAGAGTTCAGCTCCGTTGTAGAGGATTAATTCGCGATAGGGTTGCAACACTTCCCAGCGGGCATCGTGTGGTGTGCGCAGATAGAGTCGCCCTTCAATCTCCAGTGGCAGGCCATCGCCAGATTCCGTGGTGGATTGACGAAAACGTGCCGACAGGCTGTGGATAGCCCCCAGGCAGCTCTGCAGTGCATTGGCCTCACTACTATGCGTTGTTGATAGCGGGATTAACAGCCCTATGACTGCCAGCCAGCGCCCGAACATTAACATCAGCATTAACATCGCTATTCGCAGTCACGCGCTGGCACCAGCACTTCGCGGCTACCATTGCTCTCCATCGGACTAACGACCCCGCTCTGCTCCATGATTTCAATGAGGCGAGCTGCACGGTTATAGCCGATACGCAGCTTGCGCTGCACTGCGGAGATGGAACTGCGCCGCGATTCGATGACAAAACTCAGAGCCTGATCGTAGAGCGGGTCTTTTTCGCCATCTTGCTCTTCGCCATCATCAAGGCTCGGCAATGGGTAGTCGCCTGTCGATTCTTCACCACTTACATCTAATACTAATGATAAATAATTGGGTTCGCTTTGTTTTTTCCATTCAGCAACCACTCGATGCACCTCCTCATCTGACACGAAGGCACCGTGGACGCGTGTTGGCACGATGCCTCCAGCGGGGAGATAGAGCATATCGCCATGCCCTAGCAGTTGCTCAGCCCCGGACTGATCCATGATAGTGCGTGCGTCGATTCGAGAGGAGACTTGGTAGGCGATGCGCGAGGGAATATTGGCCTTGATCAGACCCGTGATGACATCGACCGAGGGACGCTGTGTCGCCAGCACCAGGTGGATGCCAGCAGCCCGCGCTTTTTGCGCGATTCGGGCGATCAATTGCTCGACTTTTTTGCCGACGATCATCATCATATCGGCGAATTCGTCGATGACGACGACGATCAATGGCAGCGGCTCCAACGCCAGCTCAGCTGACTGCCCTCCCCCCTCTATATTGTCATCAGCACTTCTGGGCTGTAATGGCTTGCCAGTTTCCAAGGCCTCGTGAATGCGCCGATTGTAGCCCGCTATATTACGCACTCCCAGCGTTGCCATCAACTTGTAGCGGCGCTCCATTTCGGCGACGCACCAGCGTAATCCGCGAGCGGCATCTTTCATATCGGTAATCACCGGTGTCAACAGATGGGGGATGCCATCGTAGACCGACAGCTCGAGCATTTTGGGATCTACTAGGATGAGGCGCACTTGCTCGGGGGGCGACTTCAGCAACAGGCTGAGCAACATGGCGTTAACGCCGACTGACTTGCCAGCACCGGTGGTGCCCGCCACCAGCAGGTGCGGCATCTTCGCTAAATCGACGACGACCGGGTGGCCGGAGATGTCATGTCCCAAGGCCAAGCTTAGTGGCGCCGTCGATTCGCTCCATATCGGCGAGGCCAACACATCGTGCAAGCTGACTAATGTGCGGTGCTCGTTGGGGACTTCAATGCCGACGACGGATTTGCCGGGGATGACTTCGACGACCCGCACACTGATCACTGCCAGAGAGCGCGCTAAATCCTTGGCCAGAGAACTGATGCGGCTGACTTTGATGCCCGCTGCCGGGCGGATTTCAAAGCGTGTGATCACCGGGCCGGGGTAGATTGATACCACTTCTGCGCTGATGCCAAAATCCTTGAGGCGGCTCTCTAGACGCTGCCCCAGTGCCTCTAGTTCTTCACGCCGGATATTGAGATCTTCTTTTACTTTTTTTTGATCCAATAATCCGAGCGCTGGCATGCCGTTTCCCTTATCGATCGGGCTTTGGGGCTTGCTCTGTGAGCGGTGTTTTACTGGGGGGGCTATCTCGGGTGCTGGCAGTGCGGAAACCTGCGGAATCGGTTTGCCTATCGTGGCACTTGACTCACTATCGGACTCGGTTGCCGAGCTCAGCTCCACGGTGGACGGTGTCACTTTGGGCACCGAGTCGAGAGCCGCCACGCTCTCTGCTTCGCTCAGTGCCGTAGCTGCCGGGCGCCGCCGCGCTATCACGGCGGTCAGTGCGCCGCTAAGGTATCGCCCGGTAGTGGCCAATGCGCTCGCTGCGCGGATACTGATAGCGACCGCAGTGTGTAGCGCATAGCGTAGCCAGTGGCCAAAGCGAGTGGCGGTGCTCAGCCAAGAAAATTGGGCGATGTGTGATAGGCTGAGCAGAGCAACAGCGAATAGTAGGAGCCGTGTGCCAAAGTTTCCGAAAAGAGCTGTCATGCGATGAGCGAGCTCCATGCCGATGACTCCGCCAGTCCCACAGGGCAACCGCCCCTCAATAGCCGAGCAGGCTATGGGTGAACTTAATATAGGGGTGTTGCTATAGACCATGCCAGCGGCTCCCCCCAGTAATGTAGCGATGGCGCAGACCGAGCACAGGAATAGCAAGAAACTGAACCCGCGTCCGGTGGTAGCGCGCCATTGCCACGTGGTGCGGCGACCGCGCAGTAAGCGGTAGGCATGAGCCAATAGTACTAGTGGCAATAACAGTGCGACCTGACCAAAGAAATTGAACAGCACATCGACTATCCAAGCACCGACCGGACCACCCCAGTTATAGGTTGCGCTACCACTCTCTCCGCTAGTCGACCAAGCGGGGTCGGTGGGTTGAAAGCTCAGCATGGCTGCGAGTAGGTAGCAGGCAGTGACAGCGAGTGTCAGCGGCAGTAATTCGTGTCGCCAGTGGATGCCGAGCGGGTTGCTGGCGTTATCCTCGGGCAGTGTTGGTGGCTTGAGCCCCATTTATTTTTTCTCCCACTTGCCCCATTATTTTAGATTACTGGGTACTGCGTCGGGGATGGCGGTACAATGCCTGCGGTTTGCCTATGGCTGATGGAGATGGCTCAGACGGACAATCGCACTGAGGTGGCACAGGAGGTGGACTGTCGCCTGCTCATTCTCGGCTCTGGCCCGGCGGGTTGTACCGCCGCTATCTATGCCTCCCGTGCCAATCTTGCGCCACTGTTGATTAGTGGCGAGGAACCTGGTGGGCAGTTGACCACGACGACGGAAGTGGAAAATTGGCCAGCGGGGGTTCCGGGTTTGCAGGGGCCACAATTGATGGACGCTATGCGTGATCACGCTGGGCGCTTTGGTGCTGAGCTGCGTTGCGATCACATCGTGACAGCTGATCTCAGCAGACGTCCCTTCCTACTGCGTGGTGAGCGCGACAGCTATCGCTGTGAAGCGCTGATTATCGCCACGGGCGCTTCGGCAAAATATTTAGGGCTGGAATCTGAGCGGCGCTATTTGGGTCGTGGCGTCAGTGCCTGCGCTACTTGTGATGGCTTCTTTTTTCGTGGTCAGGATGTGTTGGTTATCGGCGGCGGAAACACTGCTGCCGAAGAGTGCCTGTACTTATGTAAGTTGGCACGTCGGGTGATATTGGTGCATCGGCGCGGCGAATTGCGCGCTGAGCGTATTTTGCAGCAACGCCTGTTTGAGCTCGAGCGGGCGGGGAAACTCAGCATTCGTTGGCATCATGTACTCGAAGAGGTCTGTGGGGATGACAGCGGTGTCACCGGCGTGAAGCTGCGTGATCTATCCTCGGGTCAGCTGCGAGAAGAGCCGATGAACGGGGTGTTCATCGCCATCGGCCATCAGCCCAATACTGCATTATTCGACGCTCAGCTGGATATGGATGGCGGCTATTTGCGTACCGTGGGCGGTGGCACGGCGACCAGTATCCCAGGTGTATTCGCCGCTGGCGATGTCAGCGACCCGGTATATCGCCAAGCGGTGACGGCCGCTGGCCTAGGGTGCATGGCGGCCTTGGATGCCGAACGCTTCCTTGATGCGCCGTCGAGCTGAGCGCTCACGCAGAGCAGCTGTGGCAGAGAGTGGTGTACACTGGCATACATGATGCAACGTAAACCACAACCACGGTGATGACTGAGCACTCTCCGGTTGCGTTGCGCAAACGCGTTGAATATTTGATCAGCTGTCATGCCGAGGCCGAGCAGCGTAATGAATGGACATTTTTTGTCGATGAATTGTACGCCGAGGACTGTGTCTATAGCTGTGAGTATGCTGGCACGATGTTGGTGCGATCAGAGGGGATTGAGGAGATCAAGAACACCCACTACGGTCGCGATATGCAACATGGCTGGGAGGGCTGGTCCTTTCCCTATACGGGCATCTATGTATCGGCGGAAAATCGGGTGATCACCCACTGGATGAATCGCGGTCCCGGTCAACGCGCCGATGGATCTTATTACGAGACTCCAGGCATTTCTTTTCTGCGTTTTAATGCTGATATGAAAATAGCTGAGCAGCTGGATCTCTTCGATTTGGCTCACCAGATGTGGCTCTGTGATCAGCTGGAAGCAGCGGGTCTGCTGTCGCCCGTGTTGTGTGAGAATTGGGTGGTTCCCACTAAAGCTCGGTTGATCGCCATGCTAGGTGGTGGCAATGCTGGAGCTGTGGCGCATGGCTAAGGAAGATTATGTAGAGATGGTGGGAGAGGTCGTCGACACTCTACCGAATACCACTTTTCGTGTGCTACTGGAAAACGGCCACACGATCATCGCTCACATCTCGGGACGCATTCGTAAAAACTACATCCGTATTTTGACCGGTGATAAAGTGCGTGTCGAATTATCTAACTACGATCTGAGCAAAGGTCGCATTATTTATCGAGAGCAGTGAGGTGGTAGAGTGCTGTATGCACTCTGTATGCACTGTTGCTGGCACGGCAATCAGCCATTAAATCAGTTGCCTCCACTCAGTTCCACTTCGGCAGTCTGCGGCACTTTTTTCGTGTTGCTCGACTCCCGTAGCCTCAGTATTAGGCTGCGCTGATTTGCCGCCGGAGTCACTTGAGCTACCCGCGGTTTCCCAGTGGCTAATTCCAACAGTTGCTCGGCTAGTGGCGATGCGATTTGATCGCGCACTAGGCGCTCCATCGGTCGCGCCCCCATGATTGGGTCATAGCCTCTCTCAACTAACCAGGTGCGTGCCGCATCATCGACTTGTAGTGTCACCAGGCGCCCATCCAGTCGCGCCTGTAGTTCAGCGAGGAATTTTTCGACCACGCTCTTAATGACTGATTTGCTCAGCGGCGCAAATTGCACTACGGCATCGAGTCGATTGCGGAACTCGGGAGTGAACAGACGCTCTATAGCGCGTTCTGAGTCTTCGCTACGATTCTGCTCAGTGAAGCCGACACTGCGGCGGGCGGTATCCGCCGCACCCGCATTGGTGGTCATGACCAAGATCAGGTTACGGAAATTGGCCGCCCGACCGTTGCTGTCGGTTAGTTGTCCATGATCCATCACTTGTAGCAACAGATTAAAGATTTCGCTGTGGGCTTTTTCGATCTCATCAAGCAACAGTACTCCAGAGGGGTTTTTGGTTACCGCTTCGGTCAGCAGGCCATCGCGCTCGTGACCGACATAGCCCGGCGGTGCACCGATCAGGCGCGAAACAGTGTGTCGCTCCATATATTCCGACATATCAAATCGCATCAACTCGACACCGAGCTGACGTGCCAGTTGTCTACACAGCTCGGTCTTGCCTACACCCGTGGGTCCGGACAGCAAAAAGGATCCCATGGTTTTTTCTGGAGAATTAAGGCCAGTGCGCGCCAGTTTGATAGCCGAAACCAGCGTTGCAATTGCCTGATCTTGTCCAAAAATATTAAGCTTGAGGTGGGTGGCCAAGTGTTGTAGCTGGTGTCGCTCGCCGCCGCTGATAATGCGCGTGGGTACCCCCGCCATCTGTGCGACGATATGCTCGATATCGCGTACGCCGACCCGCCGTCGGCGCGCTCCTAGACTTAGGCGCACGGCGGCACCGGCCTCATCGATGACATCAATGGCTTTGTCAGGTAGCGAGCGATCGCCTAGGTATTGCTCAGATAATTCGATGGCGGCACGTAGCGAGCTATCGGTGTACTGCAATGCATGGTGCTGCTCAAAGCCATGCTTGAGGCCTTTGAGTATCCGCATACTGTGGGCACTATCGGGAGGCTCGATTTGGACTTTTTGGAAGCGCCTTGACAGAGCTCTATCGCGCTCAAAAATAGTTCGGTATTCGCTGAAGGTAGTTGCCCCAATGCAGCGGGTTTTTCTGCTAGACAGTAGCGGCTTGAGCAGGTTGGCAGCATCCATCGCACTGCCAGAGGCACTGCCTGAACCGACCACAGTATGGATTTCGTCTATGAATAAAATCGACTGCTGCTGTTTTAGTAAGGCGGCATTGAGCGATTGGAAGCGCTCTTCGAAATCTCCTCGGTAGCGGGTACCCGCCAGCAACGCACCCATATCTAGTGAGTAGAGGGTGTGCTCGGCCAGAGCTTCGGGAGCAGAGCCGTCGATGATGCGGCTGGCCAAGGCTTCGGCGATGGCAGTTTTCCCGACCCCGACCTCGCCGACCAGTAAGGGGTTGGCCTTGTTGCGGCGGCACAGAATTTGCTCTATACGCTGTAATTCGCGCTCACGTCCGATGAGCGGATCCAGTTCGCCGTCGCGCGCCGCTTGGCAGAGATCACGCGTGTATTTTTGCAGGGCATCATCGGCTTCATCTGCCGCAGTATGCTGTGCACTGTTGCCCTCCTCTTCCGCCTGCCCAGCCACCGGGCGTTCGCCATGAGCGATGTAGCTGGTGATTTGTACCCGCTCTATCTCCTGTTCACGCAATAAGTGAACGCCGTGATTGTCCTCTTCGTAGAACAGTGTCGCCAGCACTTCTGCGCCATGGAACGATTCGTGTCCTGCCCCTTGGGCGTGCATGGCGGTGCGGCTTAAAATACGTTGTAGCCCCATAGAGGGGCGCAGCTCAAATTGGCTGTCCGCAGGTAATGCTTTATGGTGTCGGGTGATGAAATCCTGCAATTTCTCGCGGAGTATGGGCAGTTGGGCACCGCAGGCACGCAGGGCGGAAGCCGCATCTTTGTCGTCTAGCAGACCCAGTAATAAGTGTTCCGTACTGACATGCTCGTGATGCATCTCGCTAGCCAAACGAAAGCAACGCTCTAGGGTGTTGTGCAGCTCTGGGCTGGGGTGTACTGGAGGCATGGCGGTGTGATGTGCTGAGGCTCAATCGTGTTGAGCCTGTGAGCAGACCTCTATTTCAGCGCGTAATGGGTACTCACTACGCCGTGCATAGCGATTGATTCGTGAGCTGTAGGTCTCGGCCACATCGCGCACAAACACGCCGCACAGCCCGCGCCCCTCTCGGTGCACTTGCAACATGATACGGCTCGCCTCCTGCTGCTCTATATGGAAGAACTTTTGCAGTACATGGACGACAAACTCCATCGGTGTGTAGTCGTCGTTGAGCAATAGGACACCGTATAGAGGTGGCTGGCTCAGCGCAGGACGATCTAGTACGTCGGTCTTACCTTGTGGGTGCTCATGTGCTGGGTGTGCAAGCCGCATTCCAGTCGTGAGCTGGCTCAGCGTGTCCGAGGAGGAGTGGACAGCTGGTGAGTGCATATTGCCAGCGTCAGCGGTCAGCATCGTCAGCCACGCTAGCTGCGCATCTGGGCGATGACTTGACCCCCAAATTCAGAGCAACTAACTTGTTGGGCACTGGACATCAAGCGAGCAAAGTCGTAGGTTACAGTCTTGGCTCCGATAGCACGCTCAATGCCGCGCACGGTCAAATCTGCAGCCTCGTCCCACCCTAGGTGGCGCAACATCATCTCGGCGGACAAGATCAGTGAGCAGGGATTGACTTTATCCTGCCCAGCGTATTTGGGAGCCGTGCCGTGCGTGGCCTCAAACAGGGCGATACCATCGCCGAGATTGGCGCCAGGTGCAATACCGATGCCGCCGACCTGTGCGGCCAGCGCATCGGACAGATAGTCCCCATTGAGGTTCAGCGTGGTGATCACATCGTATTCGCTCGGGCGCAATAACAGCTGTTGCAACATGGCATCTGCAATGGCATCTTTAATAAGGAGATCCTCGCCTCCCTCAGGGCGGGGGATGGCATGCCATGGCCCGCCGTCGATTGGACGGGCACCAAATTCTTCACGAGCCAATTCATAGCCCCAGTCCCGGAATGCGCCTTCGGTATATTTCATGATATTACCTTTGTGCACCAAAGTGACCGAATTGCGGTGATGGCGCAGGGCATATTGAATGGAGCGGCGCACCAACCGCTTGGTGCCCGACCGAGAGACGGGCTTGACACCGATGCCACAATAATCTGGAAAGCGAATTTTTGTGACCCCCATGTCCTCCATCAGGAATTTGATGAGTTGCTTGGCCTCGGCAGAATCGGCCTGCCATTCGATGCCAGCATAGATATCCTCTGCATTCTCTCGAAAAATCACCATGTCCACTTTTTCTGGTGCCAGCACCGGTGAAGGCACACCTTTTAACCAGCGCACTGGACGCTGGCAAACATAGAGATCTAGCACCTGACGAAGAGCGACATTCAGGGAGCGAAAGCCGCCGCCAACCGGGGTAGTCAGTGGCCCCTTCAGTGCGACTTTAAATTCTTTGATCGCCGCTAGGGTTTCGTCTGGAAAATAATTTCCATCATAGATTGTGGCGGCCTTCTCGCCATTGAATATTTCCATCCACACCAATTCGCGTTGACCGGCATAGGCGAGTGCCACTGCGGCATCGATGACCTCGCGCGTTACCGGTGTGATATCAGAGCCGATGCCATCGCCCTCAATATAGGGGATAATCGGTTGTTCAGGGACACTGAGCGCATAATCGTGATCGTTTTTTGCATTGACACTGATCGCCGCGCCACGATCTGGAATCTTGATATGTTGGTAAGCCATGTTGTCTCTCTGCCAAGCTGGTGTTGTCTGCGCCATTTAAATCTTGTCTCACCGTGGTGTCTTATGAGCTGGCGCAGCGCACCTACGGTGTACTGTCATCGTCATCGCCCACTCTGCCTGCTTTTGCCAGCGGTGACCATGCAGCTTTCAGTATAGCAGACAGGTCGTGCTTCCCGTGGTCATCGCCGGTCTGCCAGCATGAGTGCTGAGCGTGTCATTGTCGGCATGTCCGGCGGGGTGGATTCATCGGTGGCTGCGCTGTTGTTGTCTGAGCAGGGCTATGCTGTAGAAGGCTTGTTCATGAAGAACTGGGATGAAGATGATGGCGAGGATCTGTGTAGCGCTGCTCTCGACTTAGAAGATGCGCGTGGGGTCTGTGGGCAGCTGGGCATCCCTTTGCACGAGGCGAATTTCGCCGCTGAGTATTGGGAGCAGGTCTTCCAGCGTTGCTTGACGGAGTTCCGCTCAGCTCGCACACCGAATCCCGATATTTGGTGCAATCGAGAAATCAAGTTTGGCCTGTTCCTCGACTATGCCTTGGCGCTGGGTGCTAGTTGGATTGCGACGGGACATTACGCACGCCTGCGCGGTAGCGGAGCCGATATCACGCTGCTCTGTGGGGTCGACACAGCTAAGGATCAGAGTTATTTTCTCCATGCGGTGGGCGCAGATCGTTTAGCGCACTGCCTATTCCCGCTCGGCGAGTTGCGCAAGACCCAAGTGCGCAAGCTCGCCGCCGAGGCTGGTTTTGCTACGCACGACAAAGCCGATAGCGTGGGTATTTGCTTTATCGGTCCGCGGCCTTTCCGTGATTTTTTGCGTCGCTACCTGCCGCTCAGCCCAGGCGATATCAGCGATGTGCACGGCACGGTGCTTGGGCAACATATCGGCCTGCCCTACTACACTATCGGTCAGCGCCGCGGCCTGGGCATTGGTGGGGTGGCCGGTGGCGGGGATGGCGCTTGGTATGTCGTTGACAAAGATCGACGGCACAATCGTTTGATTGTGGTACACGGCGCACAACATCCGGCGCTGTTTTGCGATCAGCTGCAGGCTGAGCAGTTGCATTGGGTTACGCCCGGCGCGCTACCGCCGACCCGTTGCTTAGCTCGCCTGCGCCATCGGCAAGCGCTTCAGCCCTGTACAATCGACCGAGATGCGCTGTTCTCTGGTGGTGCAAGCGCGGCGCTAGCCGTATACTTTGATAGTCCACAACGGGCGGTGACACCCGGGCAATTCGCGGTATTTTATGAGCGGGAGCGGTGTTTTGGCGGTGGGGTTGTGGCGTGATTGCTGTCTACAGCGGCTCACAAGGCTAGCGGGTATAACAGCAGAGAATGACGAATATGAGTGATGTGGAGCGGGATCGTACGCTGGCACTGGCCGGTGTACTGCAGTCTGCCTATTTGGCGGATCAGTTGGCCTGTACCGGGCATGCCCCCGCTGAGGAGTTCAGTGCATTGCTGAACAGCCTGTTTATCTTTGATCCCCAAACCACCCCGGAGGTCTTTTCCGGAGCCGCTGGGGTGCACCTAGGGCTCAAGACCATGGATCGGCTATTGACCGCTGGCTTGACCTCCCAGCCGGTGGTTTTAAGCTACGCAAGCCAGCTGATGAAATTGCAAGCAAAATTACTTCAAAACAAAGAGTTGTTCTCACAACTTCAGTATGAATTGAAGCAGGAGTCGCAACGTGGAGCCCATGGTGATGCGGCATTGGCGAGGCGTTGCCGAGCCATTGATACGATTTATCAGCAGACCGTGAGCAACTTGGATTTTCGCATCCGCTTGCGTGGTAACCCGGAGCGTCTGGCACAGTTGGCCGTGGTGGCGCGCATTCGAGTGAGCTTGTTGGCCGGTTTGCGCTGTTGTTTATTGTGGCGTCAGTTAGGAGGTCATGTTGTGCAGTTGCTGTGGAAGCGTCGGCTACACGCCGGGGTGCGCGCTTGCTTGCGGCAGCTGGGTGCGGCGGCAGGTTGATGGCAGTGGATGCACTGTCTGCACTGGATGGCCGCTACGGCGATGTGCTATCCGATTGGCGACTCCTGTTCAGCGAAAGCGCACTGATTAAGCATCGTGTACGCGTTGAAATAAAATGGCTGTTGCACTTGCTCGACCATTTGCCTAGTGCGCCGAGTTTGACCGTATCACAGCGGCGGCAGCTGGCGGCACTGGCCGAGGATTTCAGTGCTGATGATGTACTGGAGGTCAAATCCATTGAGCGTCAGCTCAATCACGATGTCAAGGCGGTGGAAGTGTTTTTGGGCGATCGCTTGGCGGCAATCAGTGCCGATACATCGCTACGGGCATTGTTGCATTTTGGCTGCACCTCTGAAGACATCAATAATTTGTCGTGGATGCTGATGCTGGCGGAGGGACGTCGGGCTATATTGTTACCCGCCTTGCAGGAGCTGATCGAGAGTTTGCGCTCATTAGCACAACAGACCGCAGCACTGCCCATGCTCTCCCGTACTCACGGTCAGCCAGCGAGTCCGACGACGATGGGCAAAGAACTCGGCAATTTTGTTGTGCGCCTAGAGCGGCAATACCGTCATATTAAGAGGCAGACACTGGCGGGAAAAATGAATGGTGCGGTCGGTAACTACAACGCTCATGTGGTGGCCTGCCCCGAGCTCGATTGGCCCGCGGTGTCGCGTGATTTTGTCAGCGGGTGCCTGCAGCTGGAATGGAATCCTTACAGCACACAAATTGAGCCACACGATCAACTGATCGAATTATGTGATGCGGTGGCGCGCCTCAATACCGTGTTACTAGATTGCTGCCGCGATTTGTGGTCTTATATTTCGCGTGATTATTTTGTATTGCGCCTATCGGCGGCTGAGGTGGGATCATCGACGATGCCACATAAAGTCAACCCCATTGATTTCGAAAATGCCGAAGGTAATCTGGGCATCGCCAACGCACTGCTCGGGCACTTTGCTGACAAATTGCCCGTGTCGCGCCTGCAACGAGATCTGAGTGATTCCACGGTGTTGCGCAATTTAGGTACAGCGCTTGGCCATGCCCTACTTGCTTGGCGCTCTGCGCGACGAGGACTATTGCGCTTACAGCCCGCACCTCAGGTGATGCAAGCAGAGCTGGAGCAGCACTGGGAGGTGTTGGCTGAGGCTATTCAGAGCGTACTCAGAGTGTCAGGTTGTGCAGATGCCTATGAGCAGTTGCGGGCGTTTTCTCGTGGTAGGCAACTCGGTGCCGAGGAGCTGCGAGAGTTTGTGCAGGGCTTAGACCTTCCAGAGGATATGTGCACCCGGCTACTCGAACTCAGCCCCTCAACTTATATTGGTCTGGCACCAAAATTGGCGCGCTCTGCTACGCGTCGACCGCGCTCAGTCAAGCGCTGAGCAGCTACTGACCCGCAGTGTGTAGCCCCCAGCCCGGGGGGATTTTATTCGCCCAAGAGATCGCTTATCTGGGTGACAATTGCCACCTCGTTTGCCAATAAATTTTCATAGCCCGCCACCACGATATTGGAAGTCTGACCGTCAATGATGCTTAGCCGCTGACTCTTCGTCAATCTAATCCCCCTGAGCAATAGGGTGGCATCAATGATGTCCACCATATTGTCGCCGGTCAGATCCAACACGGGCGGGTTCGTGTTGAGCAAGGCTTCTATCTGGCTGACCATTGCTATTTCGTTCGCCAATAAGCTCTGGTAGCCCGCCACCACGATATTGGCAGTCTGACCATCTACGATGCTGGTTCGCTGGCTCTTCGTCAACCTAATCCCCCTGAGCAATAAGGTCGCATCAATGATATCCACCACATCGCTGGTCAAATCGAGCGGACTCGCCGACAACAATTGCACGGCAACCCCGGCCGAGCAGTTGTTATCAGTGGCCAACTCATGGTTGGCGGATACCATGCAAGCCCCCACGTAATAGCTGGTTTCTGATGTCACCCCATCGGGTAGCGCGCAGGATTTCTGGAGGTTACTGCTGTTTGTAGCACTGAGAGCAGGCACCGTTGTAGCGCTCGCTGTACACAGCTGTGTATCAGTAGTCTCAATACTCGAATCTAGGCTCCAATAGAAGCGCAAGGTATTCGACAATGCCCACCCCCCACCTTCATTCTGTACAATAGTGGAAAACTCTATATCCTGCTCCTGAGTAAGGTTTATTGTGTCATCAGCCACTGACAGATTAACCGTCCAATCGAAACCATAGGCAGGAATCGTGATATCTTGGAAAGCCCCGCAATTGTTAGTACTGTCAGATTCCTGTTCAACGCTAAATACACAAGCTGCCAGATGATATTCACCGGGTTCGGGAGCATCAGAGGCGAGCAAAAGACAGGATTGTGCGCTAAAGGATGTGGATTCAGCTCTTGCCAAGCTGGGGACATCTAGTGTACACAGTGTTGACTGGGGGGTGATGGTAGAAAATTTCTCGATTAGATAGATGCGCAGCTCAGTAGTTGGCGCCGTGTCGGTGCCAGCGTTGCGTACCGTATCAGAGAAATTTATATTCAGATTCGTAGCGTCTGATGTCGGGGCCACACTATTAATAGTCAAAACCGAGCGCCAGTCAAAATATTGGGGAACAACCGAGAAAGCCGCTCCAGTGCTACAGTTATTTAGTGTATTTGATTCGCCAGCCTGAGGGGGCAGGCAGACACCTAGATAATAAGTTCCCTCGGTGAGAACAGGTAGCTTGCATGTTATTTGCTGAGTTCTACTTTGAGGAGAGTTTAGTATGGGAAATGCGAGGCTACATGCATCATTATTCGATTGACTTAGCAACGCTTGGTCATTGGGGTCTATTATCTGATCAGCTGACAATAGTACACCGACCTGAAGACTGATACCAGTTCGAGAATCGGAGCTAGAGTTAGCTAGCGTCACATCAAAT
>JABABF010000154.1 GCA_014238345.1 Gammaproteobacteria bacterium | reverse complement strand
TGCGCGGCGGTGACTTGGGCTTTGATGTGGTGATTGCCCAGCCAGCGGCCATGCCCTTGGTGGGGAAGCTGGGGCAAATTTTGGGGCCTAGAGGGCTGATGCCAAGCCCCAAACAGGGTACAGTGACTACGCAGATTGGTGCTGCCGTGCGCGATGCCCGCAAGGGTCAGCTGCGTTTTCGTGCAGATCGTGGTGGCATTGTGCATGGCTGCATCGGGCGCCGTAGTTTCAGTGCTGAGGCGCTGAGCGAAAATTTGCTGGCGCTGTTGGCCGATTTGCGGCGTGTTCGACCAGCCAGTGCCAAAGGGAATTATCTACAACGAGTTGTTTTGTCGACGACGATGGGGCCGAGTGTCCCAGTGGATGTGGCGGATTTGGAGACTCGATCTTAATGCGCTAAGTGCGCACGGGATGGTGATTGGATAATGGCATTAAATCTTGATCAAAAAAAGCAGTCAGCTGCTGAGTTGCGCGCCATGGCTGAGACGGCCAGCTCGCTGGCCATTGCTGATTTTAGTGGAGTGTCAGTGGAACATGTCACGGCGTTACGGCGCACCGCGCGCACCCATGGCGTGGCATTGCGCGTCGTCAAAAATCGAGTGGCGTTGCGCGGCGTGGAAGGCACGGATTTTGCCTGTGCTGTGGAGGCATTGCGCGGGTCGAGTCTGCTGGGGTTTTCCTATGATGATCCCGGTGCCTGTGCGCGATTGTTTCGCGACTTCGCCGAAGAGAATGAGTCTTTTAAGGTGCGCGCTCTAGTGGTGAATGGGGATTTGTTAGATGGTTCTGAACTCAATATGTTGGCCGACCTGCCAACGCAGGCGCAGGCGTTGATGCAGTTGTTGGGAATTTTGCAAGCACCTATGGCGCACTTTCACGGTGCCCTGCGCGGGGTGCTGAACCGATTTGTTTATACACTGTCCGCATTGCGCGAACAGCGAGAACAGCCTAGTACCTCACCCTCGGAAGGTGTTGCCTAGGTTCCCAGTCGATCAAAAGATCATGGTGGGAGCCAAGGATCTCACTGCCGACACAACTGAGCCTCAAAAAACCTAAGGAGATAAACGATGAGTAAAAAAGACGAAATTCTGAATGCCGTTGCCGAGATGAGCGTCATGGAATTGGTTGAACTAATTGATGCGATTGAAGAGAAATTTGGGGTTACTGCTGCGATGCCTGTGGCAGCGGCACCAGCCGTTGCCGCTGATGAAGCGGTAGCCGAACAGACGGAATTCAATTTGCTTCTCACGAGTTTCGGCGAGAAAAAAGTCCAAGTCATTAAGGTCGTTCGCGCCCTGACTGGTCTCGGGCTCCGAGAGGGGAAGGAGTTGGTCGAGGGTGCTCCGGCGACGATCAAGGAAGGGCTGAGCAAGGGCGAGGCTGAAGAAGGACTCAAGCAGTTGCAAGAGGCGGGAGCCGTGGCGGAATTAGCTTGATTGTCTCCGGCTAATCACACTGGTTGACTCCATGGCCTATTCTCATACAGACAAAAAACGTATGCGCCTAGATTTCGGGCGTTTACAAGGGACTATAAAACCGCCCAATTTGTTGGCATTGCAACTCGATTCTTATCGAGCTTTCTTGCAGGCTGACGTTGCGCCAGAGGAGCGGAAAAACTCTGGTTTGGAGTCGGTGTTCCGCTCGATTTTCCCGATTGTGAGTCACAACGGCAACACGATATTAGAGTACGTCAGCTATTCGCTCGGATCGCCATCGTTTGATGTCGAAGAGAGCAAGCTGCGCGACAAGATCTATTCGGTACCACTGCGTGCCAAATTGCGGTTGTTAATTTATCGAAGCGGCGGTAGTCGTCGTGAACCGCGTGAGATTCGTGAGGGTGAGGTCTACCTCGGTGAAATTCCACTGATGACAGAGTATGGCACTTTTGTCATCAATGGCACTGAGCGCGTCGTGGTCTCACAGCTACATCGTTCGCCTGGTGTTATTTTTGATCACGACAAGGGCAAAACCCACGCTTCTGGTCGGAAATTGTTGTATACGGCGCGCATTATCCCTTACCGTGGCTCGTGGCTCGATTTTGAATTTGATGCCAAAGATTTAATTTATGCGCGTATCGACAGACGACGCAAGTTGCCAGTGACAACATTATTGCGCGCTATCGGTTATAGCGCCGAAGAGATTCTGAAAATGTTTTTTGATATTGGGCGTTTTTGGGCAGTAGAGCCGGGGAAACGTTACCGCATGGAATTAGTGCCTGAACGCCTGCGTGGTCAGACATTGCCTGAACCAGTACTGGATAAGCAGGGGAATGTTTTGCTGGAAGCTGGTCGGCGCATCACACCACGTCATGTCAAGTTGATGCAGGAGGCGGCAGTCAACCAATTAGAGGTGCCAGTGCAGTATCTCTACGGTCGTTCATTAATACATGACATTATTGATACAGATACCGGAGAAATGATTGCGCCCTGCAATACACAGCTCGTTCCGCCGGAGGATGATAAAGATCCTACGGGCGAGTTGCTACGCATTTTGGCAGAAAAAGGTTTAGATCCAATTGAAACGATCTATACCAATGACTTGGATTGTGGGTCTTTTATTTCCGACACATTACGTCTAGATGGTGCCGTAGACGCACACAGCGCTCAAGTAGAAATCTATCGCATCATGCGCCCTGGCGAGCTGCCGACGGCTGCGGTTGCAGATAATTTGTTGACTGGATTGTTCTTTGATTCTAATCGCTACGATTTATCCGAAGTGGGGCGCATGAAGTTTAATCGGCGGCTTGGCCGTGCTAGTGCGGAAGGTGGCGTTATTTTAACAAAAGAGGATATTGTCGATGTCATTCGTATGCTGGTTGAAATCCGTAATGGAAAAGGCGCTGTGGATGATATAGATCACCTTGGAAATCGGCGGGTACGCTCCGTAGGTGAGATGGCGGAAAATCAGTTTCGAGTTGGTTTGGTGCGTATTGAGCGTGTGGTGCGAGAACGTCTTGCGCATGCTGATAGCGAGAACTTGTCTCCCCCTGATTTGGTGAACGCCAAACCAGTTACTGGTGCTATGCAGGAGTTTTTTGGATCCAGTCAGCTGTCGCAGTTTATGGATCAAAATAATCCATTGGCCGAGGTGACACATAAACGCCGTGTATCGGCTCTAGGCCCAGGAGGCATGACGCGTGAGCGCGCCGGTTTTGAGGTGCGTGATGTGCATCCGACTCATTATGGCCGCGTCTGCCCGATTGAAACTCCGGAAGGACCGAGTATTGGGCTCATTAATTCTCTGACAGTTTATGCACAGATAAATCGCTATGGCTTTATTGAGTCCTGCTATCGTCAGGTGGTCGATGGAGTCGTCACGGACAACGTTGTTAGATTATCGGCGATTGAGGAAGGTGATTATGTCATTGCCCAAGCCTCGGCGTTGCTCGACAAATCCAATCGATTTACCGAAGATGCGGTGGTGGTGCGCTATCGTAACGAATCCACGGCTATGCCTCCAAACCGTATCGATTACATGGATGTATCGCCACAGCAAGTTGTCTCTATAGCCGCAGCTTTGATTCCATTTCTAGAGCACGACGATGCGAATCGTGCGCTTATGGGTTCCAACATGCAGCGCCAAGCTTCTCCGCTGGTTAAACCCGAAGCTCCATTAGTTGGCACCGGGATTGAGCGGCATGTGGCATCCGATTCCGGTGTCTGTGTGACGGCGCGTCGTGGCGGTGAGGTGTACAGCGTTGATGCCAGCCGTATTGTAGTGCGCGTCAATGAGGATGAGATCGCAGAAGGCGAGCCCGTGGTGGACATTTATGCGTTAACTAAATATATGCGATCTAACCAGAATACGGCCATTAACCAGAGACCTATTATTTCTGCTGGAGATTGCATAGAGACAGGTGATATCCTTGCTGACGGCCCGTCGACTGAAATCGGCGAATTGGCCTTGGGGCAAAATATGCGTGTAGCATTCATGCCTTGGCATGGTTATAACTTTGAAGATTCTATTCTTATCTCTGAACGAGTTGTCCGCGAGGATCGCTTCACTTCGGTTCATATCCAAGATCATGTTTGTACGGCACGTACCTCAAAACTTGGCGATGAAGAAATCACTGCAGACATACCGAATGTCAGTGAGGCTGCTCGGGGTTATCTCGATGAATTTGGTATTGTCTACGTAGGTGCCCGTGTCAAACCAGGAGATATTTTAGTTGGTAAAGTTACGCCTAAGGGTGAGACTTTATTGACCCCGGAAGAAAAATTGTTGAGGGCAATTTTTGGAGAGAAGGCCGCTGAAGTCAAAGATTCATCATTGCGTGTTGCGGCAGGCGTTTATGGCACGGTTATTGATGTGCAAATTTTTACGCATTCATCAACAGAGAAAGATGAGCGTGCACTGGAACTTGAAGCCACGCGGCTCGAACAGATCAAGGCCGACCACGCCAAGGAGTGGAGTATAGTCGAAGAGGCGAGTTACCGACGTCTGCGCAAATTGTTGCTGGGACAAGTGGTACTAGGTGGTGCTGGTGTTAAGCCCGACACAAAATTGACTGCAGCTATATTAGATAAGTTGGGTCGCGACAAGTGGTTTAAACTACGGTGTCAGAAGAGAGATATCAATAAACAGCTAGTAGTAGTTAAAGAACAACTGAGCAATTATCGAGCGCGCTTGGATGATCACTATGAAGAGAAAAAACAAGCAGCAGCCAAGGATGAATTGCCGGTTGGCGTGTTGAAGGTTGTCAAGGTGTTCTTGGCAGTACGTCGGCGCATACAACCCGGGGACAAGATGGCGGGACGACATGGTAATAAAGGCGTGGTTTCAGCCACGATGCCGGTTGAAGACATGCCATACGATGAGCACGGGGAGCCAGTAGATATAGTGCTGAACCCACTTGGCGTACCTTCGCGTATGAATGTAGGTCAAGTACTGGAAACACATTTGGGATTGGCGGTCAAAGGGCTCGGAGATCGTATTAACCAATTGATTGAGCAACAGGCTCCCATCGCACGATTGCGCTCTTTTCTCACCGACATATTTGCTGAGACAGCAGGTCAATCTGAGGCTATGCATGAGCTCAATAATGATGAGGTGCTCGCGTTGTCTCATCGGTTTAAACATGGTGTCATGGTGGCTTCTCCAGTTTTTGATGGTATTTCTGAAAAACAGATTAAACGTCTATTAAAGATGGCTGAACAGCCAGAAGATGGGCAGATGACCCTCTACGATGGCCGCACCGGTGAAGCCTACGACCGCCCTGTGACGGTTGGCTATATGTATATGTTGAAATTGAATCACTTGGTCGATGATAAAATGCACGCTCGCTCCACCGGTTCCTACGGTTTAGTGACTCAACAACCATTGGGTGGAAAGGCGCAATTTGGGGGACAGCGCTTTGGTGAAATGGAGGTATGGGCGCTAGAAGCTTATGGAGCTGCTTACACATTACAGGAAATCTTGACAGCAAAATCAGATGATGTCAGTGGTCGTAGTCGTATGTATAAAAATATCATCGAAGACAATCTCAAGATGAGTGTGGAAATTCCCGAATCATTCAATGTTCTAATGCGAGAGATCCGAGCTCTCGGCATTAATATTGAATTAGAACATAAGATTGAAGAAGGGAGGTAAACAACAGTGGAAGAGTATGTCCGCG
Source organism: Gammaproteobacteria bacterium (assembly GCA_014238345.1). Classification (GTDB taxonomy): domain Bacteria; phylum Pseudomonadota; class Gammaproteobacteria; order JABABF01; family JABABF01; genus JABABF01. The sequence continues at coordinate 15,628 of JABABF010000154.1, read as the reverse complement.
CAGAGCGCCGCAAAAAAGATTCAGAATTTGATTCGGTTCACATTAGTCTGGCTTCGCCGGATAAGATTCGGTCGTGGTCTTATGGTGAAGTAAAAAAACCGGAGACAACCAATTATCGTACTTTGCGTCCAGAACGCGACGGGCTATTCTGCGCCAAAATTTTTGGCCCGATTAAAGATTATGAATGTCTTTGCGGAAAATATCGGCGTGAAAAATATCGTGGCCAGCGTTGCGAAAAATGTGGTGTGGATATTACGAGGAGCAGTGAACGCCGTAGCCGCATGGGGCATATTGAGCTGGCTAGCCCGGTAGCGCATATTTGGTTTCTCAAAGTGTTGCCGTCTTGCATAGGCACGTTGTTGGACATGAAGCTACGCGACATCGAAGACGTGCTGTATTTTGAGGCGCATGTAGTGGTGGATGCAGGGCTCACTGACTTGAAATGCGGCCAAATCCTGAGTGGTGAGGAATACAGCCAAGCCCTCAGTGAACACAGCAATGATTTTACGGCCAAGATGGGAGCTGAAGGTATTCAGGATTTGTTGCGCACGCTTGATCTAAAGGAAGTGAAGATTGAATTGAGCGAAGAAATTTCTACCACGCGTTCAGTGGCAAAAAATAAAAAACTGACCAAGCGATTGCGCTTGGTCGATAAGTTCATTCAATCCGGTAACAAGCCCGAATGGATGATTCTCAACACTTTGCCAGTCTTGCCAGCAGATTTGCGTCCGTTGGTGGAATTGGAGGGCGGGCGCTTTGCTTCCTCCGATCTCAATGATCTCTATCGCCGGGTGATAAACCGCAATAATCGCCTGCGTCGCCTGCTGGAATTGCACACTCCGGAGATCATTGTGTGCAATGAGAAGCGTATGTTGCAAGAATCGGTCGACGCATTGCTGGACAATGGCCGTCGCGGACGCGCTGTCTCCAGTAGTTCGAATCGCCGACCACTCAAATCTTTGGCAGACATGATCAAGGGCAAGCAGGGGCGTTTCCGCCAGAATTTACTCGGCAAGCGGGTGGATTATTCGGGACGCTCAGTGATCGTCGTCGGTCCGACATTGCGGTTGTACCAGTGTGGATTGCCCAAGCGCATGGCGTTGGAATTGTTTAAACCCTTTGTCTATGGCTATTTGATGCGCCAAGACCAAGAAGTGACGATCAAAGCGGCCAAGAAGATGGTCGACCGAGAACTGCCCGAGGTGTGGGATGCATTGGCCAATGTTATCCATGAACATCCAGTGTTGCTCAACCGTGCGCCGACCCTGCATCGCCTTGGCATTCAGGCCTTTGAGCCGCTACTGATTGAGGGCAAAGCCATCCAGTTGCACCCATTGGTATGCGCGGCTTTCAATGCCGACTTCGATGGTGATCAGATGGCGGTGCATGTGCCGCTGACGCTGGAAGCGCAACTGGAGGCGCGGGTGCTGATGATGTCGAGCAATAACGTGCTCTCGCCAACCAATGGCCAGCCCGTGATTGTCCCGACACAAGATGTTGTGCTCGGACTCTATTACATGACGCGGGAGCGCATCAATGACCGTGGCGAGGGCATGGTGTTTGCCGATGCCGACGAGTTGAGCCGTGCCTACCAGACTGGGCAAGTTGGTTTGCACGCTCGGGTTCGCCTGCGGGTGGATGAGTGGGACCCCAGTGCTAACGGATTGGAAGTGCCTGCCGATACGCCGCCGACCCGGCGGCGCTTGGTGCGCACCACGGTAGGACGTGGCTTGTTGTGGCGTATTGTCCCGCGTGGTCTATCATTCGAGCTGGTCAACCAAGTACTTGCCAAGGACATGATTTCGCGTTTGGTCGATCAAAGTTACCGCTATGCTGGACCGAAACAGACCGTAATTTTTGCCGACCGCTTGATGTATATGGGCTTTGATTTCTCAACGCGCTCTGGTGCTTCAATCGGCGGTGACGATTTTGTTGTGCCCGAGGCCAAGGCTCGCTTGGTCGCCGAGGCCGAGCAGGAGGTCAGGCACATTGCCGAGAGCTATCAAACCGGTGTTCTGACTGATAAGGAGCGTTACAACAAAGTGGTCGACGTATGGTCGAATGCTAACGAACAAGTGGCCAAGGCGCTGATGGACACGTTGAGTCGAGAACTAACGGTGGATCGCCACGGCGATGAAGTGGAGCAACTTTCCTTTAACTCGGTCTTTATGTATTCAGATTCTGGAGCCCGAGGTAGCCCTAAACAGATCAGCCAGCTGTCGGGGATGCGCGGTCTGATGGCCAAACCCGATGGCGCGATCATGGAGACCCCGATCACCGCCAATTTCCGTGAAGGACTGTCGGTGTTGCAGTATTTCATCTCAACACACGGTGCCCGCAAGGGCTTGGCCGATACGGCGTTGAAAACCGCCAACTCGGGTTATTTGACCCGCCGCTTGGTCGATGTCGCACAGGATGTTGTAATTACCAACGTAGATTGCGGCACCCAAGCAGGCCTTGATACTGTGGCTGTGATTGAGGGCGGTGAGGTGATTGAGGCGCTGGGTGATCGCGTACTAGGTCGCGTCACGGCGGTGGCGATCCTTGATGCGAAGCAAGAGGAGGTGGTACCACGGGGCACGATGTTGGATGAGGAACAGGTGCGCAAGCTAAATGAGTTTCGGATTGAGTCGGTGCGAGTGCGCTCGCCGATCACTTGCGAAGCCCGCTATGGGATCTGTGCCATGTGTTACGGTCGCGATTTAGGGCGTGGTCAGCTGGTCAACATGGGCGAGACGGTTGGCATTGTGGCCGCCCAGTCAATCGGTGAGCCGGGGACACAACTCACGATGCGCACTTTCCATGTCGGCGGTGCCGCCGCGCGGGTCAAGGTGTCTAATTCGATCACAGTGGAGCATTCTGGCCGGATACAGCTGCGCAACGCTCGCGTTGTTGAGCAACGTCCCGACCGTCATATTGTGTTGTCGCGCTCAACGCAGATGTCGGTGATCGACGAAGACGGCATGGAGCGCGAGCGCCATAAGGTGCCACATGGTACGGTGATGAGTGTCGCGGATAATGGTGCGGTCAAATCAGGCGAAGTGATTGCCACTTGGGATCCCCACACCCGTCCAATCCTTGCTGAAGAAGCGGGTGTCGTCGAATTGATCCACATGGAAGATGGGATTACCGTGCGTCGCAAAATGGACGAGCTGACTGGCTTGTCGAGCACGGAGGTGATGGATACGGTGGACAGACCCGATGCTGGCCGTGAACTTGAGCCCGCGATTCGGTTGCGGCAAGAGAATGGCAGTGTGTCGACTTATCCACTGCCGCGCCATGCCCTGCTGACTTTGGAGGATGGTAACCGCATTGAGCGTGGCGATGTCATTGCGCGGATTCCGCAGGAGGCTTCCAAGGCCAGCGATATTACCGGCGGCTTGCCGCGGGTGGTTGATTTGTTTGAGGCGCGCCGTCCGCCAGAGCCGTCGATCTTGGCGGAGGATTCCGGCACGATTAGCTTGGGACGCGAGACGGCGACCCGCATTCGGCTACTCATCGAAGAGGATGGCCAGAGCCAGGAAATGCTGGTGCCGAAATGGCGGCGGCTGACTGTATTTGAGGGCGAGCGGGTTGAGCGCGGTGATGTGGTGTCCGATGGCTCAATGAGTCCGCACGATATCCTGCGGGTGCAAGGATTGCAGGCGCTGGCTCATTATCTGGTGTCGGAGATACAAGAGGTCTATCGTCTACAGGGAGTGAAGATCAACGACAAACATATTGAAGTGATTATTCGCCGCATGTTGCGCAAAGCTGAAGTTGTGGAGTCGGGCGATTCTGAGTACATCCAAGGGGATCAGGTTGAATACCGCGAAGCGCTGGAGGTCAATCGAGAGTTAGAGAGTCGCGATCACGCACCAGTGGTATTGCGCCCCCTGCTATTGGGATTGACCAAGGCGGCGTTGGCAACTGAGAGTTTCATTTCAGCGGCCTCTTTCCAAGAGACGACGCGTGTGTTGACCTCCGCAGCGGTGGAAGGCAAGCGCGATGAAATGCGCGGCCTTAAAGAGAATGTCATCGTTGGCCGCCTGATCCCCAGTGGCACAGGGTTACTCAGTAGATCGCGACAGGGGCTTGCCGAAGACTTAGATGGAGGTGACTCCGGCTTGGATTTGGACACCGATGTTGCTGTCGAAGTAGAGACCACCACAGAAGTGGCGGTGGTTGCTCCAACGGATGACAGTGCGTAGACCATGGGAGCGGTGTTGCTGGAAGCCAATCGCATGGATAGAATAGCCTTTCACCACGGTAGATAAAAATATGGCTCGCGTCAATCAGTTGGTGCGCAAACCGCGTAAGCGCAAGCGTAACAAGAGCAATGTGCCCGCTTTACAGGGTTGTCCGCAACGTCGCGGTGTCTGTACTCGCGTCTACACCACAACACCTAAAAAACCCAACTCGGCACTTCGCAAGGTATGTCGTGTGCGCTTGAGGAATGGCTTTGAAGTCACGGCTTATATTGGTGGCGAGGGGCACAGCTTGCAAGAGCACAGTGTGATTTTGATTCGTGGAGGTCGCGTCAAGGATTTGCCCGGTGTGCGTTACCACGCTGTGCGGGGAGCCTTGGATGCCACTGGTGTCGCCGCACGTCGTCAGCGGCGTTCCAAGTACGGTGCCAAGCGCCCCCAATAATATGATGCGTGCCCCTTTCACACCACACTGCTTTGAGATACTGAACTGATGCCCAGAAAACAAATCGTCGCACGACGTGAGGTCGCCCCAGATCCAAAATACGATAGTGTGGCGCTAGCCAAGTTCACGAATCATGTCATGGCGCGGGGCAAAAAATCGCTGGCCGAACGCATTGTTTACGGTGCGTTGGACATTGTGGGCGAACGCACTACTAGTAGCGGAGCCGAAGCCATCACACCTGAGGCGACATTCCGCCAAGCGCTGGAAAATATTGAACCGTCGGTTGAGGTGAAATCTCGGCGTGTCGGCGGGGCCACTTATCAGGTGCCAGTCGAGGTGCGCCCGCGGCGGCGCCAAGCTTTGGCGATGCGCTGGCTGGTCGATAGTGCGCGCAAACGCAACGAAAAAACCATGGCTTCCCGACTCGCTACTGAGATTCTAGATGCGGCGCAGGGGCGTGGTGGTGCCGTGAAGAAACGTGAAGACACTCATCGTATGGCGGAAGCTAATAAAGCCTTTGCTCACTACCGTTTTTAGAGGCACTTACAGTCATGCCTCGTCAAACTGAGCTAGGACGTTATCGCAATATTGGTATTTGCGCCCACGTTGATGCGGGCAAGACCACTACCACTGAGCGGGTGTTGTTCTACACCGGCCTGTCACACAAGTTGGGCGAGGTGCACGATGGCACTGCGATCATGGACTGGATGGAGCAGGAGCAGGAGCGTGGCATCACCATCACATCGGCTGCCACGACCTGCTATTGGAGCGGTATGGGTCAGCAGTACGATGAGCATCGCATCAATATTATTGACACGCCGGGGCATGTAGATTTCACCATTGAGGTAGAGCGTTCGTTGCGTGTTTTGGATGGTGCGGTGGTGGTACTGTGTGGTGCCTCAGGCGTACAACCGCAGACCGAGACAGTGTGGCGCCAAGCGAATCGCTATAAAGTGCCGCGTATCGTTTTTGTCAACAAGATGGATCGTGCGGGAGCAGATTTCCAGTCAGTGGTGGAGCAGATGCGCAGCCGTCTCGGAGCGGCACCCGTACCAGTGCAATTACCGATCGGTGCTGAGGACGAATTTCGGGGTGTGATCGATTTGGTGAAGATGAAAGCGATTTGGTGGAATGAGGCAGATCTCGGTGCCACCTTTGAGTTGGGGGACATTCCCGCAGAGCTGCAGGCCGCTAGTGAAGTAGCACGTGAGTACATGTTGGAGGCGGCGGCCGAGGCCAGTGAAACATTGATGGAGGCCTATCTTGAGAGCGATACGCTCAGCGAGGCACAGCTCCAAGAGGGTTTGCGCCAACGCACGCTGAACAACGAGATAGTCGTGACGCTGTGCGGTTCGGCGTTTAAGAACAAGGGTGTTCAGGCGATGCTTGATGCGGTGGTTGATTATTTGCCTTCGCCGTCCGAAGTAGCGGCGATCACGGGGTTATTGCCCGATGGCGAGACCACAGTCTCGCGCCCTGCCGCAGATGACAAACCTTTTGCGGCGCTGGCTTTCAAGATCGCCACCGATCCCTTTGTTGGCACGCTGAGTTATCTGCGAGTCTACTCCGGCGTGATGCGTACCGGTGATGCGGTAATCAATTCGGGTCGCAGAGCCAAGGAGCGAGTCGGTCGTATCGTACAGATGCATTCCAATCAGCGCAACGAGTTGAAAGAGCTCTATGCAGGCGATATCGCCGCCGCTGTGGGGCTCAAGAGTGTGGTCACCGGTGATACGCTGTGTTCCGTCAACGATCCGGTTGTGCTAGAGCGCATGGATTTTCCTGAACCAGTGATTTCCGTGTCTGTAGAGCCGAAATCCAAGGCCGACCAAGAGAAAATGAGTATCGCTCTGGGCAAGCTGGCGCGCGAAGATCCTTCATTTCGGGTTGTCACAGATGAGGAATCTGGGCAGACCATCATCTCGGGCATGGGCGAGTTGCACCTAGATGTACTCGTTGAGCGTATGCGCCGAGAATTCAATGTCGACGCTGCTTCCGGTAAGCCCCAAGTGGCGTATCGAGAAACCATCCGCAAGATGGTTGAGGTTGAGGGCAAGTACATCCGCCAGACGGGGGGGCGTGGCCAGTATGGTCATGTCTGGTTGCGCCTTGAGCCATTGCCGGCCGATGCCGATTACGAGTTTGTCAACAAGATCGTCGGTGGGGTGGTGCCGCGCGAGTACATTCCGGCGGTGGACAAAGGTGTACGCGAACAGATGCAAAACGGCATTTTAGCGGGCTATCCTCTGTTGGCGATGCGGGTGACCCTCTTTGATGGCTCTTTTCACGATGTTGATTCGAGCGAGATCGCGTTCAAGATAGCGGGCTCGCAAGCGTTGCGCGATGGGGTGCGTGCAGCCTCCCCAGTAATATTGGAACCTGTGATGGTGGTAGAGGTGGTCACCCCTGAGAACTACATGGGCGATGTAGTCGGCGATTTGAATCGCCGGCGCGGTATGGTGCAGGGCATGGAGGAAAGCTCGATGGGCAAGGTCGTAACGGCGCTGGTCCCCTTGGCGGAAATGTTCGGCTATGCCACAGATTTGCGATCTGCCTCTCAGGGGCGAGCGACATTCACGATGGAGTTTGAGCGTTATGCAGAGGTACCTGTGAGTATTGGCGAGGAGATCATCCGTCAGTCGGGCGGTTGATTCGCCAAGCCCCCGTAGAGGCGCAGTTGATTATGGCGATGCTCGGCTCCCATCGACGCCGACTGGCAGCGTTGCTGTTGGGCAACGCATTACTCCTGTTGTCAAGCCCAGCTGTCGCACAGACTCGACCCACCGCCTCGCTATGGGTCGGGGGCGGCTTTGGCGGTCAGCTGGATGAGGTCCCCATCGTCTCGGTGGGTGTGCGGGTACAGAACGTTGGGCTGGCGTTCTATCAAGCTGTCAGCCTTGATGAGATCCCCTTCCTAGATGGTGTGAGTGCAGACCCGGTATCAGGCTCCGAAGTGGACTCGGTGCGCGGTTTTGATCTCCTCTACTTCACTGGGGTCTCCCGCCATGTGGTGGCCTACACCGGTGGTGGCTATTATTTTGAGAAAGGTTGCTCTAGCCTGTTGCTGAGCGTCGTGCAACGCAGTTGTGAGGGTGCCTACAAAGAGAAACGCTTCAGCTATACTGGCGGGGTACACTTTTCACCAAATCTATTTGTTGTCGGCTATGGTTACCATTCATTCAAGGGGCACGAGATCATGTTGGGGCTACGATTTTAGAGCTTTATTAGCAGCGCTGAAGGTGAACCACCGATGCACATATTTGACATGGTGGCGAGAAATGTCATAAAATTAGCAGTTCGCTGTGGTTGGAGATGCCGCCGTTGTCTATGAGTTCTCTCGCTAAAATTGAGGGGGGTATATAGCACGATGCGGTGAGGCGGTGCCGAGCTGTGAAAGAGCAAAGAATACGCATTAAATTGAAGGGCTTCGATCACCGTTTGGTCGATGCGTCGGTGCGTGAGGTGGTCGATATGGCTCGCCGCACTGGTTCACATACGCGTGGCCCTATTCCCTTGCCGGTGCGCCGTGAGCGTTTTACGGTCTTGATCTCCCCACATGTCAACAAGGATGCCCGCGACCAGTACGAGATTCGCACCCATTCTCGCCTGATTGATATTTTGGCAACACCGCAGACGATCAATGCGCTGAGCAATTTAGATCTGTCGGCTGGTGTCGGTGTTCAGATCAAAGTGTTGCGCGATCAAGACGCTAGTTAGGAATCGCTATGGATACTTCGCCCCAGCTGTCGCGCATCGGCATCGGTTTAATCGGTCGCAAATTAGGTATGACACGTCTGTTCATCACCGAAGAAGGTAGCTCGGTGCCAGTCACCGTGATTGAGGTGCCTCCCAACCGCGTGGTGCAACAGCGTGTGGTAGAGAGAGACGGCTACAGTGCAGTGCAATTGACGGTGGGTAAGGCTCCCAAGGCCAAGTCGCTGTCGCGTCCTTTGGCAGGGCATTTTGAGCGCGCTGGGGTCACTCCGGGGCGCCGTCTGCACGAATTCCGCATTAGTGACGATGGGAGAGCGGGCAATACCAATGCCAACGAGACTGAGGGGGATGGTGGCGATGGTGGCGATGTAAGGAGCGAAGACCCGTTGCAAGCGGGTGCTGAGATCGCACTCAGCCAGTGTTTTGTGGCGGGGCAGAAGGTAGATGTTTCATCGCGTTCTAAGGGCAAGGGCTTTCAGGGAGGGATCAAACGTTGGAACTTTCACTCTCAAGATGCCACCCACGGCAATTCACTCTCACATCGCTCTAATGGCTCAATAGGCCAGTGCCAGACCCCGGGTCGAGTGTGGAAGGGGAAAAAGATGTCCGGCCATATGGGCGACCGCCGAGTTACGACCCAAAATCTCCGCATTGAACGTGTGGATCCAGAGCGACAGTTGCTGTTGTTGCGCGGTGCGGTACCTGGTGCCGTTGGCGCTGAGGTGTTGGTTCGTCCCGCCACCAAAACCAAAGTGCATACCGCTCATAGACCCAGCCGTTGAAGCAGCGTGGTGGGCGTGGTGCGGGTGGAGTTGAGATCATGAGCGGCTTAGATCTCGAAGTGATGAAGCTAGAGGGAGAGGCATCCGAGCGGCTCAGCCTGTCTGCAGCAGTTTTTGACCGCCCATTCAATGAAGCCTTGGTGCATCAGGTCATCCGCGCTCGGCTGGCTTCGGCGCGTCAGGGTAGCAGTGCACAGAAGACGCGCCGTGAGGTGCGTGGCGGTGGGCGCAAGCCTTGGCGCCAAAAGGGCACTGGTCGCGCTCGTGTCGGCAGTTCTCGTAACCCTTTATGGCGCGGCGGAGGGGTGACTTTTGCGGCTCGCCCGCGCGACTACCATCAAAAAGTCAATCGCAAGATGTACGGCGGAGCCATGCGCGCTATTTTGTCTGAGATGTTGCGCCAAGAGCGCGTCATCGTCGCCGCTGATTGGCCGGCACAAGTGGCAGACCCCAATACGGGAGCTCCGCGCACTCGCCTTTTGGTCGCATTGCTTGATGCGCGTGACTGGCGTGCATCGCCATTACTGATGGTCACGGCGCAACAGGATCTGATATTAGAATTGGCGGCGCGCAACCTGCCTCAGGTAATGGTCTGCGCGGTCGCTCGTCTCAGCCCGGAAGTGCTGGTATCCTGTGAGCGGGCACTGTTCGAGCCCGCGGCTCTAGCGGCGGTTGAGGAGCAGCTACAATGAGCGCTGATTTGCGCAGTGAGCGCTTGTTCCAAATCATCCACTCACCCAGAGTGTCCGAGAAGGCCGCGCTCAATATGCAACAGAATCAGTATGTCTTCCGCGTGGCTCCTGATGCCACGCGCCCTGAGATACGCCGCGCTGTCGAAGCGCTATTCAAAGTGTCGGTGATCTCGGTACAGGTGCTCAATGTACACGGTAAACGTGTGCAGACACGGCAGATTCCAGGTCGTCGCAGGAGCTGGAAAAAAGCCTATGTGCGGCTGGCGAAGGGTCAGCAGCTAGATCTTGAGCGCGCATTGGAGATCGGCTAATGTCACTGAGGTCACTGTGGATGTCAATGTCAAGGTGCTTGTGTGCAGCCAAGTGTGTGGAGGCATCATGGCGGTAATTAAAGTTAAACCAACCTCGCCGGGTCGTCGTGGTATGGTGATCGTCCGTGAGCCGTTGCTGTATAGCGGTGGGCCGTGGAAGCCATTGATCGAAGGGCGTTCGCGTACCGGTGGGCGCAACAACCGTGGGCGCATCACAACGCGGCACATTGGTGGTGGCCACAAGCGGCGCTATCGTCACATTGATTTTCGGCGCGACAAGGATGGTATTGTCGCTCGGGTTGAGCGCTTGGAATACGATCCCAATCGCAGTGCCCACATCGCTTTGTTGCTCTACGCCGACGGCGAGCGCCGTTATGTGATCGCCGCTCGCGGCGTGGCAGTTGGCGATCAGCTGATGTCAGGTTCTGAAGCCCCGATTCGTCCCGGCAACACTTTGCCGTTGGCCAATATGCCGATGGGCGATCGCATACACTGCATTGAGCTCAAGCCCGGCAAAGGGGCGCAGTTGGCGCGCTCTGCTGGCGCTTCGGCGCAGCTGGTGGCGCGCGAGGGTCGCCACGCCACTTTGCGACTGCGCTCTGGCGAAATGCGCAAGGTGCTGGTCGAGTGCCGTGCCACGCTGGGCGAGGTATCAAATGCCGAACATGCATTGCGTGCGCTGGGCAAGGCGGGAGCCTCGCGTTGGCGCGGTCGGCGACCGACGGTGCGCGGGGTGGCGATGAATCCGGTGGATCATCCGCACGGCGGCGGTGAGGGACGCAGTTCAGGCGGGCGTCACCCAGTGTCGCCGTGGGGTCAACCGACCAAAGGTTATAAGACGCGCCGCCGGCGCACCAGTGATCCTTTGATTGTTCGTCGCCGCTCGCGGCGGCGTTGAGTGGGGGGACTCCGATGCCGAGATCAATTAAAAAAGGCCCCTTTGTGGAGCTGTCGTTGATGGCCAAGGTGCACAAGGCTGTGGAGACTTTTAGTCGCCGCCCGATTCGCACTTGGTCGCGTCGCTCAATGGTCGTCCCGGAAATGGTCGGCCTGACCATCGCCATACACAATGGTCGCGACCATGTGCCGGTGCTGATCAATGAAGACATGGTGGGGCATAAGTTGGGTGAATTTGCCATCACCCGTCATTTTCGTAGCCATTCTGGCGACCGCAAGGCGAAGACTCGCTAGCGGACTGTCTGGGACACAGGGGCGCATCTATGGAGTCGATTGCAGTACATCGCAAGGCGCGCATCTCAGCGCGCAAAGTGCGATTGGTGGCGGACATGGTGCGCGGTTGCCGGGTAGGCGAGGCGCTGGGGATTCTGCAATTCAGCCCGCAGAAAGCGGCGGGGTTGATTGAGAAAGTGCTTAAATCCGCTATTGCCAATGCGGTCCATAATGAGGCTGATACTGTCGATGTTGATGAATTGCGTGTTTCGTCAATCTATATTGATGAAGCGGCGACCATGAAGCGGGTGAGCCCACGGGCCAGGGGTCGCGCCGACCGCATTTTAAAACGCAGTTGCCACATCTCGGTGCGTGTCGGCGACGGTACGGCCTGAGGCGGGAAGAGTTAACTCATGGGACAAAAAGTACATCCAATTGGTTTTCGCCTCGGCATTGTGCATCGCCACAATTCGATCTGGCATGCCGATAAGCGAGCCTATACCGAGCAGCTATTGGCTGACCTCAAGGTGCGCGCCCTGTTGGAGCGGCAGCTAGCGGCAGCCAAAATCAGTCGTATAGTGATTGAGCGTCGTGCCTCGCACGATGCAAAAATCACCATCCACTCAGCCCGCCCAGGCATTGTCATCGGCAAAAAAGGAGCTGATATAGAGCGTCTGCGCAAAGAATTGTCCTCGAAATACTTTGCCGCTATGAACTTGCAAATCGATATTCAAGAGGTGCGCAAGCCCGATCTCAATGCGGTATTGGTGGCACAAAATATTGCTGAACAATTGGAGAAGCGCGTCATGTTTCGCCGCGCCATGCGCAAGGCATTGCAACACACTATGCGCCCCGGCGGCGGCGCTGAGGGTGTGCGCTTACAGGTCAGTGGTCGGCTGGGCGGTGCGGAAATTGCCCGCACCGAGACCTATAGAGAAGGGCGAGTGCCGTTGCACACACTGCGCGCTGATATTGATTACGCCGTCGCCACTGCCCAAACCACCTACGGTGTGATTGGTGTCAAGGTGTGGATATTCAAGCGCGAAGTGCTGGGTGAGGCAGGTGTTGCAACGGCTGCTGATGCCGATGCTGGCGGCTCGGCAAGCTGAGGAATTGCGGCGATGTTACAACCTAAACAGACACGTTATCGCAAGCAACACAAAGGACGCAATCGTGGTTTAGCGCAGAGTGGCAATGCGGTGAGTTTTGGTGAATTTGGCTTGCGCTCAGCGGGTCGCGGACGCCTTACGGCACGCCAAATAGAGGCCGGGCGGCGTGCCATGACCCGCCACATTCGTCGCGGCGGAAAAATTTGGATTCGTGTCTTTCCAGATAAACCGATCACACGCAAGCCTCTGGAAGTTCGTCAAGGCAAGGGGAAGGGTGCTGTGGAGTACTGGGTGGCCTTGGTGCAGCCGGGGCGCATGATCTATGAGATCGAAGGTGTCAGTGAGGAGCTGGCGCGTGAGGCGTTGCGCCGTGCCGCAGCTAAAATGTCAGTGGCGACCACCTTTGTGCGACGGGAGTTGCGACTATGAGTCTTAAGTTAGCAGATTTGCGCGCCATGACGGATCGCGAGTTGCGGGATAAATTGTTGGGGTTGCGTCGCGATCAGCTGCGTATGCGTGTGCAACATGCCGCGCGGCAATTGACCAAGACCCATGAATTGCGCAATTTGCGTGGCGATGTGGCGCGCATCAAGACAGAATTCAGTATGCGCCGCCAGCGGCGTGGCGTATCGCCAGAGCAACTGGCTGGAACATCGCAATGACCACTTGTGTTGCACCTTTGCAAGTCTCTGATCGTGCGCGCCGCGTGGTGGGTCGCGTGGTCAGTAACCGCAGTGATAAGACGATCACGGTGCTGGTCGAGCGCCGTGTTCGCCATCCTTTGTATGGCAAATACCTCACGCGTTCGTCCCGCTACCACGCACACGACGCGACCAATGAATGTCAGCTTGGCGATTTGGTTACTATCGGCGAGACGCGTCCGATTTCCCGTTCCAAATCTTGGTTGTTAGTTAGCGTCGACGAGCGAGCCGAGGGAGATCAATAGGTGGTGCTAAAGCCGCTCAGCGGTCGCTACTCAATGCAGTGGCGAGCATCAAAGGAAAACACTCATGATTCAGGTTCAAACTCAGCTCAACATCGCCGACAACAGTGGCGCACGGCGAGCCATGTGCATCAAAGTACTCGGTGGATCGCGCCGCCGTACAGCGGGGATCGGCGCTCTGATCAAAGTGGCGATCAAGGAGGCAAGCCCCGGTGGTCGCGTCAAAAAAGGGCAAGTGATGACAGCTCTAGTGGTGCGCAGTCGTCATGGTGTGCGCCGTCCAGATGGAGCGTTAATTCGATTCGACGAGAATGCAGTGGTGTTGCTAAATGTGCAATTAGCTCCAGTTGGCACCCGTATTTTTGGCCCGGTAACCCGGGAATTGCGTGGTCGCTTCATGCGCATTGTCTCACTGGCTCCAGAGGTGCTGTGAGTCGTGTGCGGGTACAGGGGTTAGGACATGGCGATGACCAAGGGCAAGGGCGGCCGTGGGCGGGTGACGAGCAAGCTGCGCCGCGATGACGAAGTGATCGTGCTGAGTGGTCGTTCGCGCGGTCGGCGTGGCAAGATTTTGCGTGTGCTGCCCGATGGGCGGCTACTGGTCGAGGGGGTCAACATAGTCAAGCGGCATAAGCGGGCAGATCCGGCTCGCAATCAGACTGGCGGTATCGTTGAGCAAGAGGCTCCGATCGATGTCTCCAATGTGGGTCTGTTCAATGTGGATACGGGGCGCGCCGGGCGCGTCGGATTTGACATCACCGGGGAGCAAAAACAGCGTGTATTTCGCTCCAAGGGTCAAAGCTCTCCCGTCGCTTCGCAGGAGAAGCAGTGATGGCTGCCCGCTTGCAGACATTGTATCGGCAAGAAGTGCGCCCACGATTGCAACACGAGCTGGGGTTTTCGACACCGATGCGTGTGCCTCGCCTGCTCAAAATCACCCTAAACATGGGAGTTGGTGAAGCGGTGGGCGATAAGAAAGTGCTGGATCATGCCGCCAATGATTTGGCATTAATAGCTGGTCAGAAGCCTGTTATAACACGAGCACGCAAATCAATTGCTGGCTTCAAAATTCGCGATGGTTGGCCGATTGGTTGCAAGGTGACTTTGCGTTCAGATCGCATGTACGAGTTTTTAGATCGGCTGATTAATATTGCCTTGCCGCGTATTCGTGACTTCCGCGGTTTGTCGGCGCGTGCTTTCGACGGTCGCGGCAACTATTCGCTGGGCATAACCGAGCAGATCGTGTTCCCAGAAGTGGATTACGATAAAATTGATAAGCTGCGCGGATTAGATGTGGCGATCACAACTTCTGCGCAACGTGATGACGAGGCGCGTGCTTTGTTGCTGGCTTTTGGCCTGCCATTGCGTGGGCAACAAGCGAAAGTAGTGTAGCGTGAGAGTGCTGGGAGGCGTATAGCAGATGGCCAAAAAATCAGTATTAGCACGCAATAAGCGGCGGGAAGCGATGGTTTTGCGCTATGCAGAGCGTCGAGCGGCTTTGAAGAGCCAAGCTCGCAACCCATCTGCTACGCAACAAGAGCGCTGGGAAGCGCAAGACCAATTGCAACGCCAGCCGCGTGATGCCTGTCCGGCACGCGTTCGGCGTCGTTGCCATTTTAGTGGTCGAGGCAAGGCCTGTTACCGAAAATTTGGTCTAGGTCGCAATCGTTTGCGTGAAGCGGCGATGAATGGCGACATTCCAGGCTTGGTAAAGGCCAGCTGGTGAGCGTGGAAAGTATTGAGAGATGAGTATGCAAGACCCCCTAGCGGATGCTTTGACTCGCATCCGCAATGCACAGATGATTCGGCGAGCCGATGTCTTGGTGCCCGCTTCAAAGCTGATATCGGCGGTGTGTGATGTGTTGAGCCACGAGGGTTATATCGGCAAGTTTGAGGAGGACAATTCTCAGGCGCCGCGCCGTTTTTTGCGCGTTGAGTTGCGCTACCACAATGGTGAAGCAGTGGTGCGCGAATTGCGGCGCGTCAGTCGCTCTGGATTGCGTTGCTATGTGAGTTGTGCTGATTTGCCTCGAGTGCGCCATGGCTTGGGTGTCTCGGTGATATCAACCAATCGCGGGGTGATGAGCGATCGCGTAGCGCGCAGCGCTGGGCTCGGCGGCGAAGTGTTGTGTTCAGTCTTTTGAACGCGGTGTGCATGGAGGATGAGGTAGGTGTCTAGGGTAGGTCGCGCGCCGTTAGAGTTGCCCGATGGGGTCACGGCGGAAATGGATGGTGCCGCCCTGCGCCTGAGCAGTAAGGGCAAGTCGCTCAGCAT
>JABABF010000153.1 GCA_014238345.1 Gammaproteobacteria bacterium | reverse complement strand
GTGCACCGGAGGTCGTGGTCGTCGGCAGCACCTTCACGCTGACGGTGTTGGCGCAGGATCGTTTTGGCAATAACAGCACAGATGACGATCTGTCGATAGATTTGCCAGTGGTTACCAGCTCGCCTGCAGCAGCACTATCCGTTAGAGTGCTCAGCGCTAACACGGTGGAGTTGGCGGTGCTTGAACCCGTGCCCAGCGCGCTGTTGATCAGGATTCGCAGGGGTGAGCTGAGCGGTGAATTGCAGTTGCCGAGGCCACTGGTACAACCGACCCGTCTGGTATTCACTTCGACCTCTGTTGAGGTGGTGGTTGGCTCTAGTATCAGTTTGACGGTGATGGCGGTAGATGATGCGGGCCATCAAGATGTCTTTTATGATTTGCGTGACCAAGACGTGCGTCTCGACTTGCCACAGTCGGCGCAGTATAGATGGACTATTGTTGATTTTCAGACTGTAGAGCTATATCTTTCCAACGCCCCAAGTCCCACACTGCCGCTGTTGTTGCACAGTAGTGGCACCAATACATCGCTGAGTGGTGAGCTGCAATTGCAGCTGCGGGTGGAGCCAGTGCGTTTGAGCTTGCAGCTGGAGCGTATGCGAGTGTCGGCTGGCAGTAGCTTCACTATCGTGGTAAACGCCATTGACGCACTTGGAAATATCAGCTTTACTTACGATTTGCGCGATGCCCCTCTGTCGCTCTATAGCACACCCGAGCTGCGGTGGAATGCGCGAGCGGTCAGCGCTCAGCTGATTGATGTGCAGGCGTGGTCTGGGGATGAATCCACTGTCTCACTGACGGTTTCTAGCGGTAGCCTGTTGGGCGCGGCGGATATTTTTGTCCTCGCCCCATCATTTTTAGTGTTGGTGCCGTCTTCAGCCGCTCCTTTAGTTGTCGGCCAGAGTACAGTGACATTGGAGGTATCAGCTCGCTTTGCAAATGGTGACATAGATACTACTTTCCGCTTGCATTTGCCCTCATTAGAGGTGACAGCGAGTCCCGATGGCACGGAGTTGCAGGTTGTTGAGACCAGCACTAGTACCTTGACGCTGATGTTGCTCAAGGCGGCGGATAACAGTAGCGTCACAATCACCGTGGCAACCCTAGGTGCACAGGCCAGCCAAGAGTTTGGCGCAGAGGTGGTGGCGAGCCAGCTCGAGCTGGCTGTGGCATCCTCGCTTCAGCCGTTTGATGAGCCCTTTGTTTTGAACTACCGTGGTGTTGATGGCTACAGTAATATTGATCTTGATTATCAGGTGCCGTTGCCACTCCAGTTTGGCTCTACTTATGGGGTGGTGACAACGTATACGGTCACTGCCAGCTCAGCGTCTATCAGCATTGGTGGGGAGCCTGTTGCTCGGCAACTATTATCGTTGAGCGTCGCGGCTACGGATGGATTGACTGGCAGTATTGATCTGATGTTGTTCACTACCGGCCTCCCCGATCACCTCGATTTGGGAATTGTGAGCGCACCCGTTGTGGTCGGCAGTACTTTTACGCTGACGGTACAAGTGGTGGATGCCATCAATACACCAATTCCAGATTATCCATTGGAGTTGTCCAGTGTGGGCTTGGCATTGGATACAAGTAGCGTGGGTAGCACCGTAGCGACCCAAGTGGGGAGCAGTAGCAATACGGTGGTTTTGCGCATTAGTGGCACTGCTCTGGATAACAGCACTGCGAGCTTGACACTGATTAGCGGAGAGTTTCTGGGGACAGTCGAGTTGACTTTGGCTGTAGAGGCCTCGCGTCTGGTCGTGACGACAACTGCGGCCAATATAGTGGTAAATGAGGCTTTTGCGCTGTCGATATCCGGTGTAGATAGTTTTGGCAATATTGATCTTGATTACACGGCACCATTGCCGCTGCAGTTACTCACTACGGAGGGTGTGCTGACACAGCATGCAGTCACTGGTAGCCAAGTGTCAATAAGCATTGGCGAGGTATCTACCAGGCAATTATCAGTGAGCGTTGAGGCTGCCGATGGATTGATTGGCAGTATTGATCTGATGTTAGACAGCACAGCTACCCCAGCCGATCATCTTGAACTGGGCGTTGTGAGCACATCCATTGTTGTCGGCAGTACTTTCGCGCTGACGGTGCAAGCGGTGGATGCCGTCAATGCACCGATTCCAGCTTATCCATTGGAGTTGTCCAGCGTGGGCTTGACATTGGATGCAAGTGGCGGGAGTAGTGTCTTAGCGACCCAAGTGGGCGGCAGTGGCAATACGGTGGTATTGCGTATTAGTGGTGCTGTCTCTGATAACAGCGCTGTACGCTTGACGCTGAGTAGTGATGGCTTGCTGGGGACAATCGATTTGACTTTAGCGGTAGAGGCCTCGCGTTTGGTAGTGACAACTACTGCGACCAATATAGTGGTGGATGGGGTATTTGTGTTGGCGATATCTGGTGCGGATAGTTTCGGTAATATTGACCTTGATTACACCGCACCATTGCCGCTCCAGCTGTTGCCTTCGGTGTGTGTGCTGACACAGCATGCGGCCACTGGTAGTCAGGTGTCTATCAGCATTGGCGGGGTATCATCTAGCGCGCAATTATCAGTGAGCGTTGAGGCTGCAGATGGATTTATTGGCAGTATTGATCTGATACTAGGCAACAGAGCTACTCACCTTGAGTTGGGCGTTGTGAGCACAGCCATTGTTGTCGGCCGTACTTTCGCGCTGACGGTGCAAGCGGTGGATGCCACCAATGCACCGTTTCCAGCTTATCCATTGGAGTTGTCCAACGTGAGCTTGACATTGGATGTAAGTGGCGGGAGTGGTGCCTTAGCGACCCAAGTGGGCAGCAGTGGCAATACGGTGGAATTACGTATTAGTGGTACTGTCTCTGATAACAGCACGGCGCGCTTGACGCTGAGTAGTGATGGCTTGCTGGGGACAATCGAGTTGACTTTGGCGGTAGAGGCCGCTCAGCTCCGGGTGGTTGGCGCCACCGAAGTGTTAGGAAATACGCTATTTACCCTAGTAGTGAGTGGTATGGATGCCGACGGTAATGTGGATGATGAGTTTGAGCTGAGCGCGGCGGTTGCGGTGACGGTGTCAGAAGGCGTGGGGCGGGCGACATCGGTGCTACTGTTGTCGGCCAGCGAATTGCAGCTGCAGTTGGTTGATCTTGTGGTGGCACAAACCAGCGCATTGCAATTGAGTGTGTCGGATCAGGGGATTAGTGGCTTCTTCTCGGTGGCGGCCACTTCGTTTATCAATCTGGATCTTAATGACGACGGCGTTATTGATGTTCTGGACGCAACGCTATTCTTTAGAGGATTTAGATTGACGGCTGATCAGCTAAGACGCATAGCGAGTGGCGAGATCAGCAATGTTCTGGCGGCGGGTTATACCAATTTGTTACCTGCTGAAGCAGAGATTGCGGGCAAAGTGCAGGACATGTTAGCTATTGAACCCCCTATTTTCAATTTCGATCTCGACCCAAGCAACGAGGTGGGTGTGGTGGACGCGACGCTATTGTTTAGAGCGGCGAGATTGACAAAGACTGGGCGGGAGAATATCATCAATGGCATATCTTCCGATATAGTAGTGGCGGGTTATACCAATCTGTTGTCTGCTGAAGCAGAGATTGTCAGACAAATTCAGGTGCTTTTGGGCGAATAGTTGCCTTCCAGATCACGCTCGGTGGCGGCGGCATAGATTATTGCCTATCCCCCAGCCCAGTTCAAGGGTTTTTCCCACATCGTGTGGGGCTCATGAGGGGAGAGCGTGCGGACATTCTAATTCTCCACGGACCAAGGGTGCATTGAGCATACCGCTCATTGCACTGCTAGCGGTTGTCGTGGTGGTGATAGGTCTGTGGAAAATACCGTGGGGTGATGTTTTTTCGCTGAAAGGCGGCTTCTCTGATTTGGATCATGTGCAGATATTGGCACCGGATATCGTGGAGCCTGGCAAAGCATTCCGGGTGAATTTGGTCGGCATGGACAGTGCGGGCCGCCCGATTAATGGATATCAGCGCAGTCCTTCGACTCGGCTGCGCATAGAGGGAGCTAGCGGGACAATACAACCAGTACCTCAGGGCTCGGGCTTTCAAGTGGTGATACATAAGGTGGCCGCGGATAGCCAATTGCGCTTGATTGTCTCGGATGGCACAGCTTTTGGGGAGGCAAATTTGCAGTGGAGTATTGCTCCAGTGGAGTTATCGTTGGCAACAACTCAGTTATACAGTGGTCGCTGTACAGCATTGTCTCTATACGCCACAGATCAATATGCCAACCGGGAAATCTATACTCCCACTACAGCAGTGCGGCTACAGGCTCAGGACGCTGAGCTGGCGTGGCGGATCAGAGATGATCGCTTGGAGCTCTGTCCAGCTAAAGTAGCGACTCCCTACTCAGCTACCGTGTCTATTTATGATGCGAGATTTCAAGGGGAGGGCAGGCTATCTATTTTGTCGGCAGTTGATATGGACTTCGCCGGTGCCGAGGGATTTGATTTATTCGATGCGCTGTTGTTGTCGCGCTCCATTGGCGTCTCCGCAGGAACCTTGCGTCGCAATCCAGATGTTGCGTTGAGAGGGCTACCGATCTCGGCACCTGTGCAACAGGTGATTGGGAAGTTACTCGTATCGATTCGTAAGCATTCGAAGCTGTTGGATGTCAGCGGTGATAATGCGTTGACAGCATTGGACGGGGAATTACTCAAGCGTCATATACGCCACCGCTCTAAACTACAGAGCGGTGCTGCAGGTGTGGCGAGCTATCAGCGGGAGCTAATGCGTGGCCTATCACCTCAGCAGGTGAGCTTGCAGACGGTAGAAGTGCGTTTACAGCAGCTATCCATGGCGCTGGCCGATCCGGAGGCGTTGCACACGGCGACCCGCATTACGCCCTGAGCGCTCGCATCACTAGCCAGCTGATGCGTTTAGGCCTTTAGCTTGGTATCTAAGCCCGAGACGCGCCTCAGTCGACTTGGGTGATGTGCTCTCCAATTCACCCGCAAATCTCTAAGGTGTCCAAGGTACCGATGCGCCGACATGTTGCTATGTAGCCGCTACCAGTGGCTTTAGAGCAGAGTATTTTTAAGCGTTAATGCTCTGCCATAGTACAATCTACACGTCATGACTGAACCTAATTTACTGCGTCAATCAGCGGTCGAACTCAGTGGACGCCTTGATGCGCTCAGGGGGTATCTTTGACTATGATGATAAGAGTGCGCGCTTGGTTGAGGTCGAGCGCGATCTGGCCGCTCCAGCGGCCTGGGCGGATCTCGACAAAAGCCGTGAATTGGGACGCGAGCGCACAGCGTTAGCCGAACTGATCGGTACATTTGATGCCATTGGAGCCGAGCTGAGCGATACGGCTGAGATGATCGAACTCGCTGTGGAGGAAGGCGATGCAGATGCGCTGAGTGTGCTCGGGGTCGACCTGCAGGCTTTGGAACCTCGCGTCGCTGCACTTGAATTTAGGCGCATGTTCTCAGGCGAACAGGATGCGGCCAATGCATTCCTTACCATCCAGTCGGGATCTGGAGGCACCGAGGCGCAGGATTGGGCGGAGATGATGTTGCGCATGTACTTGCGTTGGTGCGAACAACACCGCTTTGAGACCGAGTTGATCGAGCAAGCTCACGGAGAGGTTGCTGGTATCCGAGGAGCTACATTGCATGTCGTTGGCGATCGCGCCTATGGCTGGTTGCGTACCGAGTCTGGTGTCCACCGCCTCGTACGCAAGTCCCCATTTGATTCAGGAAATCGCCGCCACACCTCCTTCGCCTCGGTCTTTGTATCGCCAGAGCTGACCGAGGACATTGAGATTGACATTCAGTCTTCTGACCTGCGTGTGGATACCTATCGCGCCAGTGGTGCTGGCGGTCAGCATGTCAACAAAACCGATTCGGCGGTGCGCATTACACACCAGCCAAGCGGCATCGTGGTGCAGTGTCAAAACCAGCGCTCGCAACATCAAAACCGCGACCGAGCGATGCGCCAGCTGCGCGCTCGTCTCTACGAGCTCGAGTTGCGCGAGCGCGACAAAGAGCGCCAGACGCTTGAAGACAGCAAGGCGGTCATCAGCTGGGGGAGCCAAATCCGCTCCTATGTGCTTGATGATTCGCGCATCAAGGATCTACGCACAGGGGTTTCGACTGGTAATTGCGCAGCGGTACTCGATGGCGATCTGGATCCCTTTATTTCAGTCAGCCTCAAGCAGGGGTTCTAATGTCCTCGTTGCGCGACCAGTACGATGCCCGTGCCAGCAAGTTGTCTGTCCTGCGCGAGGGGGGGTGGGACTTTCCCAACGATTTTCGCCCGCGCGACAGTACTGCAGAGCTGGCACAGAGCCATCGTGATGCAAGCCGCGAAGCGCTACTCAGCAGTGATATATCGGCCTGCCTAGCTGGACGGCTATTGACGCGGCGGGGCAATTTCTTGGTCTTGGGAGATGCCAGCGGGCGCATGCAGCTCTATCTGGACCGGGCGGCGCTGGAGGCTACTGGCAGTGACTTGGCGGCGTGTGCGGATGATTGGGATATGGGCGATATTGTCGGTGTTGAGGGTCGCCTGCGACGCTCAGGACGCGGCGACCTATATTTGCAGTTAGACACTGGGCAACTGCTGTCCAAGGCGCTGCGACCGTTGCCGGGTAAGTACCATGGTCTGCGCGACACCGAGCAGCGTTTTCGCCGCCGACATTTGGATCTGATTGCCAACGCCGAGGCATCGCGCGGTCTGTTCCGCCGCCGCTCCGCCCTGTTGGCCGCTTTGCGAGCCTTTCTTGATGCGCGTGGCTTTATTGAGGTGGAGACACCGATGCTACACACTAACTCCTCTGGTGCTGTGGCGCGACCCTTTGCCACCCATCACAATGCCTTGGGTCTTGAGCTCCAGCTACGCATCGCTCCAGAATTGCATCTCAAACGTCTTGTGGTCGGCGGCTTGGAGCGGGTCTACGAGTTAGGACGCTGTTTTCGCAATGAGGGGGTCTCAACGCGGCACAACCCAGAGTTCACCATGCTTGAGTTCTATCAAGCCTACGCTGGCTACGAGGATTTGATGAGGCTGATCGAGCAATTACTGCGAGCGTTGGCCGAGCGCCTCCTCGGTGCACCGAGCTTTGTTTATCAAGGCCACACTTATGATTTGTCTGTGCCTTGCCCCCGACTCGACTTTCGGCAGGCTTTGGTAACGCATGTGGACGGCTTGAATGAATCGTCTGTAAACGATCTGCAGGCGCTGTCGGCGGCGGCAGTAGCCTGTGGTATTGCCGCTTTGCCTCCCGAGGCGGGGATCGCCCAGTGGCAGCTGGCATTATTTGAGCGCTTGGTCGAACCTGCTCTGGGCGCTACAGCGGTCTTTATTACCGGCTATCCGGTGGCGATCTCGCCGTTGGCACGGGCGCGGGACGATGATGACAGCATTGCCGAGCGCTTTGAATTGTTCATCGCTGGCATGGAGGTCGCCAATGGCTTCTCGGAGCTCAATGATCCGCAATTGCAGGCCGATCGCTTCGCGGCACAGGCCGCCGCCCGTAGCGCTGGAGATAATGAGACTATGTTGGGTGACCCAGCTTATATT
>JABABF010000152.1 GCA_014238345.1 Gammaproteobacteria bacterium | reverse complement strand
GTCAATTGCGGGTAGGTGGCAACCAATCTCCTCGGTCGGGTGACGGCTTTTGGTTGGTGTTAGACCGGACCCCTTTCTACGCTGAAGGTGGGGGGCAAGTCGGTGACCGAGGGGAATTGCGCTTGATTGATGATGCAGGTCAGGAAACAGGTAGTTGTTGGGAGGTGCTAAATACGCAAAGCGTCCCCATTTTTGGCGATCCCTCTGGGCAATCAATCACTCTACATGAAATCAGGGTGCGGGAGCATTGCGCACAAGATGAATTGATTAGGGCTGACAACAGTTCTCCCAAATTCCGCTTTATCTTCGATGGCAAGTACCTTGAGCGCCGCCGCGCCATCACCGCCCATCACTCTGCCACCCATCTGTTGCATGCTGCCCTGCGGCGTGTGCTTGGCGGGCATGTGCGCCAGCGCGGCTCGCTGGTCAATGAAGAGATGACGCGCTTTGACTTCTCCCATCCCGAGCCACTAAACGAGTCGCAGTGGACGAGCATAGAGAGTTTGGTTAATGAGCAGATCAATGCCCAGCTGCCAGTACAGATCCAAACGCTGAATCGCGAGCAGGCGGAGGAGGCTGGAGCCATCGCGTTGTTCGGGGAGAAATACGGCGATACGGTGCGCGTGCTCAGCATGGGTAGCAAAGACGACAGCGGTCGCCCCTTTTCGGTGGAACTGTGCGGTGGCACCCATGTGTTGAGCACTGGTGATATCAAAGATTTCTGTATCGTTGCCGAGAGCGGCGTGGCCGCCGGAGTGCGCCGAGTTATTGGGCTGGGTGGCAAGGTGGCGCAGGAATACCGCCAAGCTGGTCGCCAGCGTTTGGAGTATTGCGCGGCGAGCCTATGTGCTGCGGGCTTCGGTGCAGAGCCGAGCATCGGTGCCATAGAAGCCCAGCTCGGAGCCTTGCAGGTCGATGTGCGTGCGCTGAGCCGCCACTGCGAGTTGCTACGTAGTCATTTGGCGCGGGGCGGCGGCGGTGGCGCTGCTGATCTGCGGATACCGCACAGCTCACCACCATCGGGTGCCGATGCGGGAGATATTGATGAGCTGGCACTACTGCGTCGTCTAGGGCGCATATTTAAAGCCGCTCCCGATGCCGTTGAGCACAAGCTGGAGCAACTGTTGGAGCGCCGCCAGACACTGGCCGCCGAGGCCGAGGCGCTGGGCGAGCGGCTGGCACAGGGCACCACCACCACCGCCGCTGATGAAGCCGTCGTGCAGGTCGCCGACACCGCCGTGTTGGCTCTGCGCGTTGAGGCCAGTGATGCCCACGCCCTGCGCGAGGCCGTGGATTACTACCGAGCTAGCACAGCTGGCATTGTCTTTCTGGCAGCCGAATGTGATGGGCGCCTGCTACTGGCCGTTGGGGTTGCCAAACCGCTGAGCGAGCGCCTGTCAGCCAGCGAGCTGCTGAGCGAATTTGCTCCCCGTCTAGGTGGCAAGGGCGGCGGTCGGCCGGATTTTGCACAGGGTGGTGGTAGTGATGTGTTGGCGTTGCCGATGGTGTTGGCGGCGGTGCCAGCCTGGGTTGAGCAGCGTTTGCTTGCCACTTCTGGTACGGGCTGAACCCGAGCGGCGATGCTCTACAGTCTTGGCTCCGAGCATCCCCAGTTGCGTGGCACAGGCCATTTCATCGCCCCGAGCGCTGCGGTCATCGGCCATGTGTTGCTCGAAGCGCAGGTCAGCATCTGGTTCAACGCCGTATTGCGTGGCGACAATGAGCTGATCTCTATTGGCGCTGGTAGCAATGTGCAGGATTTTGCCATGTTGCACACCGACCCAGGCTTTGCGCTCAGCATCGGTGCCGATGTCACCATCGGCCACCACGCCGTCGTCCACGGTGCCACAGTGGGCGATGGCAGTCTGATCGGTATCAATGCTGTGCTACTCAACGGCGCCCGCATCGGCGAGCACTGTCTGATCGCCGCTAACGCCCTGGTGCCCGAGGGCATGGAAGTCCCCGCTGGCTCCCTGCTCATGGGTTCGCCAGCGCGGGTGCGCCGCCAGCTCTCTGATGCCGAGTGCCATGCACTGAGCGAAGGGGCTCGTCACTATGTTCAAAACGCCGCACGTTTTGCCCGCGATTTAGAAAAGGTGGCGGTGGGGGATTGAGATGAGAGAGTCGTCCTATCTGGTAGCCACCGTGTACCACAGCAACCCCATCCAGCCATTGGGAGGCAATGATGAGTAGCTTCAATTTAGCGGATATGTTTGAACTGGCGGTCGACCACCTGGGAGATCGCGAATATATGGTGTGCGAGGACAAGCGCTGTGATTATCAACAGATGGAAGAGCGAGCCAATCGCCTCGCCCACAGCTTGGCGGCGCGCGGTATTGGCACCGGCGATCATGTTGGCATTTACGCGACCAACTGTATTGAGTGGGTAGAGATACTGTGGGCGGTGTTCAAGTTGGGTGCGGTGTGGATCAACATCAACTACCGCTATGTAGAGCGCGAGCTGTCCTATTTGAT
>JABABF010000151.1 GCA_014238345.1 Gammaproteobacteria bacterium | reverse complement strand
ATGGCATCCATCGTTCCCATCGCTTCATGGTCACTCAACAGGAGAAACAAAGTAATGGCAATGAATTGGAATGCGGTTTTATATTTGGCGATACGCAGAACCGCTGGGCGTTGTCGACTACCAGCCATCCATTCGCGCAGCGCCGACACCATGATTTCACGACCGATGATGATGGCAGCAGGTACGGCAAACCACAGTGATTGCATGATGCAAGATAGCAATACCAAGGCGGTGGCAACGATGATTTTGTCGGCCACCGGATCTAGGAAGGCACCAAAGGCCGTTTCGAGGTGCAGGCGGCGCGCCAAGTAGCCGTCGAGCCAATCCGTGGCCATCGCCAGCATGAAAATAGTGGCCGCTGGCCAACCGCGTCCATTCTGCAAGCACAGTGCGACAATTAAACAGGGTGCCAAGGCAATGCGCAACAAGGTGAGCAGGGTCGGCAATGGCAGATGGGGTATAGGCACAGAGTTTTGCTAAGGCTACGACATTATGGGGTTAATGGGCAAGTTGCCACATCCCGGAGCTTGATTTTATACACTATTTGTAGAGTTTGTCTGCTCGCTTAGCGCAGCACATACAGCGACGGCAAGTTTGTCGCCCATACCCGGAGTGCGCGCGACCTCGCTCGGCGATGCGCGGCGTAGCTCGCGTAGTCCCCCAAAGTGGCGCAACAGAGCCCGTCGCCGTGCCGGGCCGATGCCAGCGATGCCCTCAAGTCTTGAGGAGGTGGCCTTTCGTTGGCGGCGACGTTGTCCGGAGATGGCGAAGCGGTGTGCCTCATCACGCAGGCGTTGTAATAGGTGTAGCGCACCGCTGTCAGGCGGCAAGGCTATGCTCTCGCCGTCGGTGCGGTGCAATTGTTCCCAGCCGGGGCGACGCGAGGCTCCTTTGGACAGGCCGATTGCCACAACGCCTAGTTGCCCATCCAACTGTTCAAGTACTGCTCGTGCCTGTTGTAATTGTGCGGAGCCACCGTCGACTAGCAATAGCTCTGGCGGCCTGTTGGCCAGTGCACTACTGCCGCGCAGATAGCGGCGCTCCAATGCTTCACGCAATGCCGCCAGATCATCCCCAGGAGCGGCATCTCGGATATTGAAGCGACGGTACTCAGCCGGGCGCATGCCCTCAATACCAGCGACCACACAAGAGGCAACCGTGTGTTTGCCGCCGCTGTGACTGACATCAAAAGCTTCCATGCGCTCTGGGGGCGAGCTGAGATCTAAGACGCGGGCCAGTGCCTCGCGTTGCCTGTGCAGTCGTGACCCGACGCTGCCGAGGCCGCGCCGGTTTTCTCTGGCGGTGTTGAGAGCCAGCTGGAGCCAACGCCAGCGCAATCCTCGTTTGGGAGTTGAGATGTGTACTCGCCGTCCGGCGGCTCTCTCCAGCGCCGCAGTCAGCACTGATACGTTGTCGGGTCGGGCGCTAAGTAGCAACTCTCTGGGGATCTCTCGCCCGCCGTTGCCCAAGTAGAGGTGCGGGACAAAGGCGGCGATCATTGCCTCAGCGCCGTCGCCCAGCGGCAGTTGTGGGAAGTAGCTATGGCTGGCACTGACATGGCCGTTGCGCACTTGTAGCCATTGTGCACACCAGGCACTCCCCTCCCCGGCCACCGCAATGACATCGGCCTCACCGTGTGGATTGTCCACACTCTGGCGCTCGCGCATACGGCGCAATGCCGCGATTCGATCGCGTAGCGATGCCGCCTGCTCAAAGGCTAGCTGGGTAGCCGCCTGCTCCATGCGATCGGCGAGCTGGCTCTGCAAGGCTTGGTCACGCCCGTCCAAGAACAGGATGGCATCACTGACATCAGCGGCGTAGTCCGGTTGGTCGATCAGGCCGACACAGGGAGCTGAACAACGCCCGATCTGGTATTGCAGACAAGGACGCGTACGATGGCGAAAAATGCTCGGTGGACATTGTCGCAAGCGGAAAGTACGGTGGAGGAAATTGAGGTTCTTGCGCAGTTGCGCCACACTGGGATAGGGACCGAAATAACGGCCATTACCGCGCCGAGAGCGCTGTGTTCTTCGCATAGAAAGTCTTGGATATTCTTCTTCTGAAACATATAGATATGGATATGACTTGTCATCTCTTAATAATATGTTGTAGCGTGGTCTATGGTGTTTTATTAAGCTTTGCTCTAGCAACAGCGCCTCCGTTTCGCTGTCGGTTACCGTCACTTGGATTTCGCAGACCCGTGCCAACATGCGTATCGTGCGTGTTTCGAGGCCGTGGTTTTGGAAGTAACTGCCGACTCGGTGGCGCAGATTGCGAGCTTTGCCGATATACAACGGCTGACCTTGGCTGTCAAGCATCTGGTACACCCCAGAGCTGGTGCCCAAGCCGCGCACAAAGCGACGGGCATCAAAAGGCTCTACGGCACTCACGGCGAGGTGGGCTCAAAGTGACGGAAACTGATATTGATGCGTCCCCGGGCAACGGAGCTGGGGGGCAGGCGGTGTTGCCAGTGGCGCTGGCTGTGGCCGCGCATCAACAGCAGAGAGCCCGCTGGCAGCTCGATGCTCAGCGTCTTCCCGCCCTGCCGTGGCCGCAGTTGGAAGCGCCGAGTGGCACCCAGACTCAATGAAGCAATACAAGGTTGTGCCCCCATACTCGCTTCATTGTCACTGTGCCAGCCGATGTACTCGCCCCCGTTTCGGTAATAGCTGATGAGGGCGCTGTTGAATGCGGTGCCAATGTGCTTTTCTACCGCGGTGCGGGCAGTGCACAGCGGCTGTGGCCACGGTGTAGGTTCATGGCAGATGCCACTGTAGCGGTAACGCTGCCCTGCTCCAGCACACCAGGCAGTCAATCGGGGCAAGACTCGGCGGCGTCCGAATATCATGGCCTGTTCCCGCCGCCATGGTACGAGCTTGCGCAGCTGACTATACCAGAGAGAAGCCTCGGCACTAAACAGTGCGGGATAGAGTAATAATTCCCCGTGCTCGGGATCCAGTACACACGGATTATCAGATGACACGAGGTTCCAGTACGAGCGTGACACCGAAGCGCTGCTGCACAGCGCTACTGATGTCGGTGGCAAAAGCGAGAATTTCCTCGCCGCTGGCATGACCGGGATTGGTCAGAACCAAGGCATGGTGTTGGTGCATGGCGATACCGTTGCGCGCCAATCCCTTAAAGCCAGCGCGTTCGATCATCCAACCCGCTGACAACTGGTAGCCGTCAGCGCGACGACGCGCCACCAGCTCAGGGTGATCTTTGCGCAGTGCTCGGTAGCGTGCCGGGTCGACTTGTGGATTGCGAAAAAAACTGCCGACATTGGGCAGCTGATGTGGGTTGGGTAGCCGACGGCGCAGGCGCAACACAGTGCGGTAAATATCGACTGGTTTAGGCTTGTTAATGCCCTGTTGATCCAGTGCAGTGCGCAATGCCGGGTAGTTGCATTGCCGTTGTGGTTGGCGCTGCAGGCGTAACCACAGGGCGGTGATCAGCAGGTCTGCACCCTCGGGCTGTTGGAACACGCTGTGGCGATAGCTCAACTGGCACTCGCCGCAGCTCAGCTGTCTACAGCGGCCACTGTCGCTCTCCACCACCTCCACGGCCTGCAGAAACTCAGCGAGTTCGACACCGTAGGCACCGATATTTTGTACCGGTGCTGCACCAGCACTGCCGGGAATTCCAGCTAAATTTTCCAAACCGTAATAGCCAACGCGCAGGCAATGGCGCACCAGAGCGCGCCACGACTCACCTGCTCCAATGCGCAACAGCACCTGATTGCGGCTACGCTCTTCTGCGTGTATGCCTCCCAGCTGTATTCGCAATACCAGACCCGCCAGCTGCCGCGACAGTACGACATTGCTACCCTCGCCGAGTGCTTGCGGTACGATGCGGTGTTGTCTGCACCAGTCGAGTAGCCACTGCAGTTGCTCGGTGGTCTGCACTTCGCAGTAGCGCTCAGCCACGGCATTGACACCGAGGTAATTGTTGTGGAGTAAGCTGCGCTGTTGCTCAATTTTTAGCATCGTGACCTCGCTCGCAGAAATGCTCTCGTATGCGAGCCAAATCAGCTGCGGTATCAATGCCAGCAGGAAAGTGTTGCGCTGCGGTGACCAAGCGTATCGGCACATCGTTCCAGAGTGCGCGCAGCTGCTCTAAACGCTCACTGCGCTCTAGTGGGGATTTCGGTAGCTTAGCCCAGCGGTTCAGCAGTGAGTGGCGATAGGCATAGAGACCGATGTGGCGCATCCAAGCACTGCCAGCAGGCAGGGTATCGCGCTCGTTATCGCGCAGTTCAGAACTCCATGGGATGGGTGCCCGACTAAAGTACAGGGCACACCCAGTACGGTTGCCGACCACTTTGACGACATCTGCTGAGAGCAGCTCTTCACGATGCTTTATTGGAGTGCACAGCGTGGCCATTTCCACACCGCTCTCGCCCTCCCCCTCCAGCGCCTGAGCCAGTGCTCGGATAGCGGATGGAGGAGCCAGTGGCTCATCGGCTTGTAAATTGACGATGATTGTGCTCGGAGGCAATGCCAGCTGAGCTACCGCTTCACCAATGCGCTCGGTGCCCGAATGGTGTGCGGTCGATGTCATGCAGATCTCAGCACCAAAAGAGCGCGCCACAGCGGCGATTTTGTCGTTGTCGGTAGCGATGACGACGCGCTCGGCACCGCTGTTTAATGCGCGCTCATAGACATGTTGCAACATAGGTTGTCCGGCGATGTCCAGTAACACCTTGCCCGGTAGCCGAGTCGATTCCAGTCGCGCCGGGATAAAAACGCTGAAGTTCACAGTGCCACTCATCGTTGCTTGGGTTCAATTTTGTTGAGGACAGCAGTGGTGAAGGCATCGGGTAGGCAGGCATCAACGCGCAGACACCAATAGGTGGGAGTGCCGTTTTCTGCTGGCATCAGATGCTGGCATTTTACGGCATCTTTTTCAGTCATAACCAAGTCTAATGTCTCATCAAAACACAGCTCCTGCGCATGGTAATTATGATGGTCTGGAAAAGGATGCTCCAATGGCTCTAGTCCCAGCTCCCGCACGCTAGCAAAGAAGCGCGCCGGATTGCCAATGCCCGCTACGGCATGCACTCGCCCACTGGGGGCAGCTGGATCACTCAGCGCTACGTTTTCCCAGCTGGGCAACCGCAACCAGCTACTCGGTGTGACGGCCATCTGCCAAGCGTCTTGGCTGTCGCCACCATTGACTACTTTAAAATCCACGCTAGACAAGCGTGCCAGCGGCTCTCGCAGTGGCCCAGCTGGGCAGCACCAACCATTGCCGGTGCTGCGTGAGCCGTCGATGACAGCGATCTCCACATCGCGCGCCAAATT